>DAOVTB010000165.1 GCA_030633305.1 Candidatus Muiribacteriota bacterium | reverse complement strand
TCTTCAGCAATTTTAAAATAAGCTTCTGGATTATCCGGCTGCAATTCACTTGCTTTACTATATGCTTCCTTGGAAGATTCCCCATTCCCAATTTTTTCATATAGTTCACCCAGCTTGAACCAGATGTCACCTCTATCAGGCGAAACAACAACAAGTTTGACATAACTGTTGATTGCTTCATCAAACATTCCTGTTTCAAGATAAATGTTTCCGAGTTCTTCGTACACTTCTTTATGATTTGAATCAAGCGTAATCACTTTTTTAAATTCAGAAATAGCTTCATTAACAAGATATTTCTTATGATAAGCTTTACCTAATTCAAAATGTGCTCTGATATTATTCGGAAACATTCCAAGTATCTGACGATAAATTTTTATAACCTTATCATATTCCTGCATTATCGAATAAATAGATGCTAACGAGTAGATTGCATCAATAAATTCAGGATTAATGGTCAACGCCTTATTAAGTTGGACTATTGCCTCATCAAGTTTTCCAGAATTCCTATATGCCTCGCCCAATTCAAAATAGAAAAGTGCATTTCTAGGAACAAGTTTGATCGCTGTTCTATAAAGTTCACTCATTTTGTCCCAGACAGCTCTTTCCTTATATTTTTTACCTAGTTTATAAATTACATTTACATAATTAGGATTGATTACTAATGCTTTTTCATAACATGCTATGGCTTTGTCATCATCTCCCATATTGTCATAACAATCCCCGAGTTCAAAGAATATCTTTGGATCATTAGGATCAAATTCAATGGATTGTTCAAACATCTCGATTGCTCGAGCAAAATGCTCTCTTTCACGATATACACTACCTAGTCTGTTATATGCATCAACAAAATCACTTTCTAACTCAATCGCATTCTCAAACCTGGAAATTGCATTTTCAACATCTCCCATATTGAAATAAACTTCACCAAGCTCAAATGACAGGATCGGATTACTGCTGTCATAACTAAGAGCGATTTCATATTCCTTAATTGCTTTTTCATACAAGAATCTATCATAGTATATTTTCCCAAGTTCATGATGAGCCCGGATATTCCCCGGATCACGCTGGATTACTATCTCATATTCGCTCATTGCTTCATCATATCTGTCAACACTGTAATATAACTGTCCAAGCTCAAATCGTGCTGAAACATTTTCTGAGTCAAGATCAACACCAATTCTATACTGCTCAATAGCTTCCTCAGGCATACCCTGTGAATTATAGGCTTTACCTAGTTCCAGTCTCATTTCCTGACTGTCAGTATTAATATCAGTTGCTTTCTTCAAATATTGAATAGCCTTATCCAATCGACCTTTGTTGATATATCCTTTGCCCAGCTCATAAAATGCGCGCCAGTTTTCAGGATCTGTCTCAATAGTCTTATAGTAATATTCAATCGCTTTATCAATATCACCAGATTTTTTATAAATATCTGCAAGCGAGAATCTTACTGAATGATTATCAGGTTCAGTTTTCAATATTGATAGATATATGTTCTCTGCTTCCTTAAGATTATCCATATGTTCATAACAAACACCTAGCCTGTACATAATCAGGCTGTCTACAATACCAAGATCTATAACACGACTGAAAGTAGATACCGCTTCTTCCCAGTTTTCTTCTTTTTCATATATGTCGCCAAGCCTCAAAAAAGCATCAATCCTTTCATCATCAAGATCAATTACCGTTTTATAATAACCTGATGCTTCTGAATAATTTTCAAGTCTGTAATAACAATCACCGACTTTAAATATTGTATTTTCATCATCATCATCCATCTCAATGACAAGCTTCAATTTAGAAACAGCCTCATCATATTTTTTACTGTCAAAAAGTACCTGACCGAATTCTCTGAAAAATTCAATATCATCAACTACATTTTTAGATGCAATTTCATAGTAGTGAATAGCTTTTTCATTGTCCCCATATTCATTAAGAAGACTTGCAAAGTCTCGAACAATAGTTTGATCATTATCGCCACCACAAGCTACACATCGATCAAATAATTCAATAGCACCTTCCAGATCGTCTTCTTTGACTTTGAGTAAGCCAAATCTATGAAGAGCAATTACTGAATTTTTATCCAGTTGAAGAATTTTAGTATATAGTTTTGCGCTTTCTGCAAATAATCCACCTTTTTCCTTCTCAAAAGCAAGCTTGAGATAACCTTCCACAAAATCCGGACGAAGTTCTACAGACTTTTCAAAAGAACTAATCGCTTTTTCAAAATTTCCAAGTTCTGAATAAATTTTTCCAAGTGAAAAACGATATCCACATTCTTCCGGATTAAGTTCGATTGCTTTGTTTATTTTTTCAATGGCATTAGCTGAATCGTCTTTCGCGAGGTAGATCTCCGAAAGCGATTGGTAATAAATATCATTTTCCGGTGATATATTAATAGCTTTATTGATATATTCTATAGCCTCATCCAATGAATTCTGCTCTTTTTTGAGTGTTCCCATCATAAAATACAGTTCTGCATTCTGATAGTTCAATTGTATTGCAGCTTTAAGATTTTCTTCAGCTTTACTGTAATCCTCTTTGTAGATATAAAGTATTTTTCCAAGTTCAAAAAATATAACCGGGTTATTATTATCTATCCTGATAACATACTCATAACGACTGATGGCTCTGTCAATATCTGCTTTCTTTTCATATACTCGAGCCAGTTGAATAATAGCATCGTTGTAATCTTTAGAGATTTCAATAGCTCTCTTGAACTCTTCTTCAGCAAGATCATATTTTGACTGAAAATAATATACCATTCCAAGTTTAAAATAAATAACTCTATGATAAGGTCTCATTTTCTTTAGTCGGGAAGCCAGTTCCAGAGCCTCCGAAAAGTCCTCCTGAATTGTGTGAATATCAATGAGTACAAAATAAGCTTCTACCAGATCAGGTTGTAATTTCAGCGCTTTTTCCATATTTATAATTGCTTTTTTCAAATTACCCTGATAATAGTAAATCTCTCCAATGTGGAAGTATACGATCGCGCTCTTGGGATTGAATTCAAGAAACTTTTTGAAATAATTCAAAAGTTCATCTACTTCTTCCTTGGTAGGTTTTTGAATAAAATATGCTTCTTTTAAAGCTTTATAGGATTCAAAAAGATCCGGCAAGGTCTGAATAACTTTTTTAAGTAATGTAATTGCTTTTTTTCTGTATTCATTAAGTCTATCAGCATCGCCTGGTGATAGAAAAATTAAAGAAACCGCAAGTTTAAAACCATATAAATAGTTATGAGGTTCCAGTGAATACTCCTGATTAAATCTATCAATGATCTTATCAAAATATTGTTCATTGTTTTCAAGCAGCATATATTTGTTTTTATACTGTTTGACCAATTCTGTAAACGCTTCATAAAAATCAGGTTTCAATTCAAGAGCATGTTCAAGATTATCAACGGATCTATCCCAGTTTCCTATGTTTGAATATATCTGTCCAAGAAGATAAACAGCATGAGGAAGATCTACTTTTTCCTTAAAAAATACACTTTCAAAAGAATAACCATAGCTATATACATTAGTCGGACGTTTCCGGAACTCTTCAATCACTTTCATAATCTCGGAAATCGCAATTTCAAACATTCCGTTAATAAAATATAAATTGCCAAGTCTGTAACGGGCTTTCTGATTTGCAGACTTTATTTCAATGGACTTTTTATACATATCCATCGCCTGATTGTATTTGTATTCTCGTTCATATATGTAACCTATCCTGAAGTAACATATATCTTTCACAAAACTATACTCGATGGCTTCTTTGTAAAACTGGATAGCAAGTTCATACCCGTTTTCACCACCACAAATATCATAAGCTTCAGCAAGTTCAAATTTTCCCTGAGCTGAATCCGGAGTTATTGCAAGAGCACGTTTACAAACTTCAACCATTTCTTCAATTTTGCTGTTTCCATAACTGTATTCTATAAGAAGTGTGTCCTTAATTCCCCAATAAGACCAAAGGTTTTTATCGTCATATTTAACACTTTCTACAAAAAACTTTCTGGCTTTTTTCAAATCTTTCAGATGGAGTTCCCTGCTTGACCTGTGAAACACATGATAAGCATAACCTAATCTGTATAATGCAAATGACAGGTGTTTCTTCAATAGAGGATCAGTTTCTGTATCTGACAGTTTATTCCTCAGGACATTGACTTCTTCTTCTGTCCTGAAAATAAGTTTCTGATACATATCCATCTTCTTTTCATAGTTCATATAAAGAAGTTTGTACTGAATCAATAGCTTCTTTATGATCTCTCCGTTGAAAGGCTGCAATTTTACAACTGTTTTCAGAACATTAATTGATTCATCATACTTCCCATTATAGGAAAGTATTTCTGCAATTCGAATAAGTGCTGGAAAATAATCTGGACAATATAAAATAACCTTCCTGAATTCCATTAAAGCCTCTTCGGACTTTCCATTCAGAAAAAGCTGTTCACCTTTTGAATAATAAATATCTGCATGTTCCTCTCTATCCTCATTTGTAAGATTAGAAACCTGCTCTTTGATATCTCCACGCATATTTCTCTCCATTGCGACTTTTGTTTCTCTTAAATAATGATTTGATGCACTCCCGATCTCCCGGATATAGCACAACTGATCGATTTCGTTCCAAAACATGCAGGATGATTTTATACAATTCCCACCTTGATTTGCTTTCCCCCCAGGTATAAATGGGCAGTTCAGCTTGTCCATCTTCATTTCATTACCCTCCGGTATAAATATATATTTTAAATTTTAATTTTTTATTCATTTTCATAATTTTCAATTATTTCATCTGCTTCTTCACGGCTAATAAGAATATCTCGAGGTTTACTTCCATTTCGAGGGCCTATTATCCCTCTATCTTCTAGAATATCCATTAATCTGCCCGCACGAGCATAACCGACTTTCAATTTTCTTTGTATCATTGAAGTAGATCCATAATTCGTGTCCATAACAACTGTCAGGGCCTTAGGGAAAAGTTCATCTGATCCGCCATCGCCATCTGATGATTTTCTTCCAGAACTTCCTGACTGCTCTGCAGCAACTTTGGAACTACTTACATAATTGGATATCGAGGAATCATATTCCACATTATCCTTTGCTTTCAAAAAATCTACTATTCTTTTGATTTCCTTATCATCAACAAAACATCCTTGTAATCTTTCAGGTGCTGGACTTCCCGTAGGAGAATATAACATATCACCCCAACCTAGAAGACCTTCAGCGCCTGTTCTATCAAGGATAGTTCGCGAATCAATACCTGAAGAAACTTTGAATGCAATCCTGGATGGCAGATTAGCCTTCAAAAGTCCTGTAATAACGTCAACGCTTGGTCTCTGAGTAGCAATAATCAAATGTATACCAATTGCTCTTGATTTTTGAAGTAACCTGCAGATAGAATCTTCAACTGCATTTTTCGCAACCATCATAAGGTCAGCAAGCTCATCGATTATCAGAACAATAGGGGGCATTTTTTCTGGATAATTAAGATCAAAGTAACAATTTCCATCATCATCAAGAGGAAGTTCTGAACTTGTGACCTTACCAGAATCATAATCATCAATCAATTTGTTATACTGATCCAGTTGTCTTACACCTAGTTTTGAAAGTATCTGATATCTCCGTTCCATTTCCTGAACTGCCCAGTTAAGTAATGTTGCAGCCTCCATAGGATCAGTGACAACAGGATGCAAAAGATGAGGAATTTTATCATATACAGCAAGTTCTACCATCTTAGGATCGATCATAAGCATT
Organism: Candidatus Muiribacteriota bacterium; assembly: GCA_030633305.1. Lineage (GTDB taxonomy): Bacteria > Muiribacteriota > DAOVTB01 > DAOVTB01 > DAOVTB01 > DAOVTB01. The sequence goes on along the minus strand of DAOVTB010000165.1, from coordinate 4,741 downwards.
TTAAGCTGATCACTAGTCGCCTTATATAAAAACGATACTATTATGGAATTGATACAAACACTTTTTCCACTTCCAGTAGCTCCTGCAACCAGAAGATGTGGCATTTTTGCAAGATTCCCCACCCTTGGTTCGCCTGAAATAGTTTTTCCGAAAGCCATAGTCAAAAGCGATTCAGAATTATCAAAAACAGTTGTTATATCAGTATCAATGATCTCTCGAATAAAAACAGGGACCTTGATAGTATTAGGGATTTCGATTCCAATACTGGATTTTCCAGGAATAGGTGCTTCAATTCGAATACTCTTTGTTGCAAGTTTCAACCCAATATCTTCTGAAAGACCTTTCACTTTTGAGACTTTAATACCAGCAGCAATTGTTATTTCAATCCTTGTTACTGAAGGGCCAACTACGATTCCAAGTATTTTTGATGGAATATTGAATTCACCCAAAGTCTTTATAACAATATCAGCTTTCTCAGCTAATTCTTTCTTAATGCCTGTCATATCAACAGATTTCGGTTTTTCCAGAAACTCTACTTTGGGTAAAAATGATTTATCCCTGATAACTACGTTTACTTTTTTCTTTTCAATATCATTATTAGATGCAGCAATTTTAATATCAAAACCTTTTTTGGTATCCTTCTTTTTTTCAGCAGTTTTTTTTGAATTTACTTTTACTTTTTCTTTTTCCTTTCCCTTCACTTCAAGAGTTTTCCTTGTTCCGGGAACATTATCTTTTTTGTATTCTTCAAGGTCATCAGTATGAACATATTCATTTTCATCAAATTCTACATATTTTTCTTTAAAATCATCAGTAGTAGAATCCTTTAATTTATTACCAAAACTCTCAGGTTCAATATTTTTTTCTTTTTTATCCTGAATTGAGACACCATCAACAGTAATATTGATCCTTGAAAGATTTACATCGTCAATTTCTACAGCTTTTTTTTCTGCCGATTCAGCTGCTTTTTTCTCTTTATTCTCAAGCCTGGATTTCTGAATACCTGAAGTAATCGCTATAACCTTTTGTTTGATTACATTTAGAAATTTTCCGACTGGGCTGAAAAGTAAAACTGTGATTTTACAGATCCCGAGAACTATCCATTTAATAAATGTCACGATGTCTTCAACTATTTTCTTCAAATAATTGATGATATCAGTAAAGGTTATATCAAACGCGAGAATAAAAGATACAAGAAGAAGAGTTACCAGAAAAATAATAGAACCAACTTTTCCGAAAAACAGGGTAAAGTATTTAAAACCAAAAGTCCCTATTATTCCGCCAGCAGAAAGATCTGGAGAAAATATAACACTCATGAAGATCATGAAACTTACAAACAGCATCAACCATCCGAGTATTTCATAGCGTGATGTATGGATCTTCTTTCCCTTTATCTTTTCAATACCACCAATAAAAAGCCAGGCAGAAATAATATAAATACCAAGCCCAAAAACTTTTTCAATTCCAGAAGCAATATATTGCATCACAACACCAGCACGAAAAACATAAGCTACTATCAAAAGCATTGATATACTAATGTTTACGATACCAATAATCTCATTTTTCTGAGAAGGTCTCATACCCATTGCGGAGTGTTCGACTTTTTTGTTATTTTTTTTCACACTCATGCCGTACCGCCTGCAAACTTGTAAATAAACCCAACAACACTGAGAATACAGCAGTAATAACCAAAATATTTGAATTTGTTCTTTTCCAGCAATCCAAATAACAGTTTTAATGCGGCTATGCCAAATATAAAAGTGAGAAAAAATGAAGCACAAATCATCATGTCAAAATCAATTGACATCAATTCCTTACTTTCCAGTAAAATTGCTCCACATAATGCGGGAAGCAGGATAATAAATGAAAATGATGCAGCTTTTTTTCGATCAATATTCATGAACATCGAACCCGATATAGTTAAACCTGACCTTGAGATTCCTGGCAATATTGCTATGCCTTGAAGAATGCCGATAAAAAAACTTTTTTTCCCTGAAATTACTTTTAATTCCTTACTTTTAACTTGCGAAGAAACAATAAGTACCAAGCCTGTAAAAAACAGATTTGCAAGAACAAGCATAAGAGAATTAAAAATATCCAATCCGGATTTTTTAATAACAATACCAATTATCCCTGTTGGTACACTTGCTATAATAATATTCCGAGCTTGATTATAGTCTTTCCCGGAAATAATTCCTCTTAAAATATCCATTAGCTCTTTTCGAAAATAAACAAGTACAGAAAAAAGTGTTGCTATATGCAGAAAAACTTCAAGACCCCCGTTTGTTAGAAAATCCAGATTATTGTTTTTCAAAAATATTTTCTTAAAAATAACGATATGACCAGAACTGGATATTGGAAGAAATTCCCCAATTCCCTGAATAAGACTAAGAGATATCATTTCAATAAAAGTCATTATTGCTTGTGCTAATCCTCAATTTATTCTGCTTTGTTAAGTATAACATAATCGTATTTAAAAGTATAATAGTATTACACGTAATATATTTATAATAAAAAAATATTTTACACCTCAAAAAATCTAACTGCAAAAAACTCTGGCAAAGTCTGAGAACAAATAAATTTGTATATTGTTAGCTGAGAATTCGATAAATTTGTAACACAAAATGTGCTATAATAAAGATCATGAATGACATAAAAATTTTAAAAGATCATGTAATTAATAAAATAGCTGCCGGCGAAGTCATAGAAAGACCAGCATCAGTTGTAAAAGAATTGATCGAGAATAGCATTGATTCGCATTCTACAAAAATCAGTATAGACATAAAGAAAGCTGGCAGAATGTTCATAAAAGTTATTGATGATGGCGTAGGAATGAGCGAAGAAAATGCCTTATTATGCCTCGAAAGACATGCTACAAGCAAAATAAATAATGACGATGATATTTTTTCAATAATTACTCTGGGATTTAGAGGCGAAGCTATTCCTTCAATTGCAGCAATCAGTAAAATGACAATCACTACCCGAGAAACAAATTCAATTGAAGGGACACAGATCAAAATTGAAGGCGGCAATATAAAACGTGTTACACCTGCCGCTTGCCCTGAAGGAACAGCAGTTACAATCCGGAATCTTTTTTTTAATACACCAGTCAGACTTCGATATCTGAAATCTGATGCTGCAGAAGGAAGCGAAATTGTTGAAACAGTGAAAAACCTTGCTCTGGCTCATCCATCAATCTCATTTTCACTTGTTACAAACAATCGTTTAATTTTTAAAACTCCAGGAAACGGAAAACTTGCTGAAGCAATCATAAGCATTTTCGGGACAAAAATATTTGATATGCTTATCCCAATTCAATTTTCATCCATAATGGAAATTGAAGGAATGACCCCTTCACCAATTAAAATCAGTGGATTTCTAGGAATGCCCGAAGGCGCAAGAACATCAAGGAATATGTCTCATTTTTTTATTAACGGCAGATGTGTTAAGACTCCGTTACTTTTAAAAGCTGTAACAAACGCATACGGGCCAGTATTACCACATAGAAAATATCCATACATCTTCATTAGCATAAAACTCAATCCAGAACTTCTGGATGTCAACATACACCCGGCTAAACGGGAAATAAAATTTCAGAACGAAAGAGCAATGTTTTCAATCCTGAACAGTGTAGCTGCCAGAAATCTCCAAAACGAAAAAGTATTTCAGGTCTCCGAGCAACATACGCAAACAAAGGAACCTCAATCTAACACTGTTGAAACACCCACCGAACCGACTAACCTGTCATTTGACACAATGTTTCACGGCAGCAGGGAAACTTATTTAGAAACTCCAATCAAAAGTATACGTACGGAACTTCCAACTCCTACGCTAGAGAAAAAAAATATTGAAATTTCTCCAGATTCAGAAAATGAAATGACTGAATTTCTGAAAAAAGCCAGAGCTGTGGGCCAGGTTCTTCAAACATACATAATCGCTGAATATGACGGAGGATTTATCCTCATTGATCAGCATGCAGCTCATGAAAAAATTGTATTTGAAAAATTGAAAAAAGAATTTGAAGCCAGAGAACATTTTGAATCCCAGCGGATTTTATTCCCAGTACTCATAGAGTTAACACCTTCTGACATCATGCTTTTAAAAGAAAAAGAAACTGCATTGAAAGTGTTCGGCTTTGAAATCGAAGATTTCGGTGATAATACTTTTATTATCAAATCTGTCCCATTGATGTTTGGCGATTGCAACACAAAGGAAGATATATACGAACTTTTAGACCTGGTGATGAATGAACTTTCTTCAAAAAACCTTCCCGAAGCAACCCATGAACTGATTTCTGGATTTGCTTGTAAAAAAGCAATCAAGGCTAATGATTCACTAACTAAGGAAGCTCAGCAGGCATTGATAAATGAACTTGCAACGCTTGATGATCCAACCAGATGTCCCCATGGACGCCCTACGACGTTGTCCTTCACAAACGCCTATCTAAGAAAAATCTTCCACCGAACTTGACGTTCTGAATGAGCGAACTTGGAATTTTGCTGCACCAATTTATGCTTGCAATGTACAAAAGCACATCTCAGCATAAATTGTCTTGAAAAATCCCAATTTCATCTCATTCAGAACGTCAAGATGGTAAAATTGAAAAAGAAAAGTGAGAAAATAAGCAAATCCTAAAAGCTGTCTTGAAATTTGCTGCACCAATTTATGCTTGCAATGTACAAAAGCACATCTCAGCATAAATTGTCTTGAAAAATCCCAATTTCATCTCATTCAGAACGTC
>DAOVTB010000067.1 GCA_030633305.1 Candidatus Muiribacteriota bacterium | reverse complement strand
TCAGTATCTGGTCAAACCGAGGCGTACTATCGTACGTTGAGGTTTGAACTGATGCTTAATATTTCAAGATTCGCTCATTGAGGACGCAGGAATTTTTGACTCCTGATCATTTCCAGTAATGCTTGAAGAAAGGTCGTATTCAAATTTTCGACCCTTTTATAATTCCCTAGATTATATACAAATTTTTCTGGTAATACAACTTTCAAATTTCTTTTTTTATAATTGTTTTTCTGTATATTCAACAGTCCGAATTTCCATATTATTTCCTTGATCTCTTTTTTGTTCATACAAACCTTAACAAGCTTGAAATCTTTCTTGTAAAACAACTCAAGAATACCATTATAATCCAACATTACAGAATTTCCTGTTAAAATTGCAGTATTAATCTTCCAACTTGGTAGAAGCACTACATCAGATCGAAAAAAGGTCTGGATAGAATGTAATATATTTTCTATTGTTACATCTTTTTTGTCAATCAGCTTATGAGTAAATACAGATGAAATATTCTTACTGATTGTTTCAATCATATAATCAGGAACATATGTAAAATTATACTTTCTTGTATCTCTTAAAAAAATCCTATTTTCCCCAGATATGGCTTTTACAATCAGTGGTTGGCTTAAATTTTTAATTTTCCCATTAATAGATATAACCTGTTTCTTGAAGTTATTTTCCATAACATCAAGACTTAGACAATTGTCTTTAAAATTTAAAATTTTGTCTCTATTTTGCACAATAATTTCATAATTGCTGTAAACATTTAGATTATAAATTGATATCGGATCAGAGGATTCATATTTAGAAGGTACAATCTTGATTATTAGATCAGGCTCTATTATTTTAAAAACTAGTTTTTTAGCTGTATCCCGCCAGTCATCACCAAAGTAGCTCTTGTAAAACTCTGATTGATCAATGTAAATGACAAGATTTTCTGAGAATTTATCAGGAATAATAAAGTAGTTTTCTAAATTATGGTTATATTTTGAAAAAAAAAACTTACATCAGGAACTACGACAATATTATTTGCAAGGGAAATACCTTGTAAAAATAAAGCAAAGACTATCAATAATCCGAAGATTTTATTCAATTTAATAATGGACAGGCACAGGGACCTGTCCCTACATTTTTTAACATTTTGACTTATATATATTTCTTTTTTCTTCACTTCTGCTTTTCTCTTTTTGTTTCGGACAGGCACAGGGGCCTGTCCCTACATTTTTTTATTATTTAAACGCTTTCTGCGTTCTGAATGAGATGAAGGTTGGAATATTCAGTATCTGGTCAAACCGAGGCGTACTATCGTACGTTGAGGTTTGAACTGATGCTTAATATTTCAAGACTCGCTCATTCTGGACGCAGAAACTAATTTGGTGCTAGACATACTTTATTTCTACCTGTTTCCTTGGCTTCATACAGAGCATCATCAGCTTTTTTGACAAGATCCTTTATCGTGGACCCATGTTCTGGAAATGTTGCTAATCCAATTGACATAGTTACCTTCAATTCCATTTTTTCACCAGTTGTAATATCGTCACAATAATAGACTTTTTCTTCAATAGCAATCCTCAATCGTTCCGCAAAAACATAAGCACCTTCCGGATCCGTTTTTGGAAGCATAACAATGAATTCTTCTCCACCATACCTTGCAGCAAGATCTATTCCCTCTCTAACTGACTGTTTTATAATGCCTGCAGTTTCTTTCAGAACAAAGTCACCAATTTGATGACCATATGTGTCATTAAAATTCTTAAAATGGTCAATATCAGTCATCGCAAGCGAGAATACTTCGCCATATCTGCTGGAACGTTTCAATTCTGTAAAAGCATGTTCCTGAAAATACCTGTTAACATAAAGTTTTGTAAGATTATCAATATCAGCCATCTCTTTGATATGTTCAAACATTCTTGCATTACTGACGGACAATGCAGTAAGGGATGCAAACGCATCGAGATTTCGTATTTCTTCACTTGTAGGGCGCTGCGAAAGATCATCAATATTGATTACTCCGATTACATCATTTCCCATCTTAAGCGGTGCTACCAATGCAGAACTAATACTTGGATGCTGAGGAATTGATCCAACATTATAGTCTCGGTTGCTTTCATACCTGGAATACATTTTCCCATTCTGGGCAACCCAGCCAATAACTGTTTCACCAAGAAGTATCTCAAGACCTTCAAGATGTCCTGTATCAGACCATCCAAAAGACTTTGCATACTTCAATTTCATTGTGCTTTCATCAAAAATAAACAGCTCACCTTTTTTTGCTTTTAATAATTTTACAAGAACTTCAAACAAAGTATTGGCAACTTTATCAACTTCAAGACTACTGGCAATTTCTCTGGCAAGAGATCTGAATGATGTAAATGATGAAGAAATTTTACTTGCCTTAGACTCGGAACTTTTAAGGTCATCAACAATTTGTTTATGGCCTTCATTTAATTTTGAGTACCTGTTCTTAAGTTTTTCATAATCTTTTTGAAATATCTCACTAGATACCTTAAGCTTTGAGCTTTGACGTGAATTTACAAAATTTGCGATTGGATAAAATACGAAAACAAGAAAAAACCCAAGCCATTCAAATATTCCAAGATCCATTATACTGAATATATCTGTATTTAATGAAAAAATACAAATCATGAATATCACCGAAGAAATTATTACTTCAATCCAGCCAGAAATCATAGTTATGATCACCATACCTGCAAAGTAAATCAGACAATACAACAGAAATTCAGCCTGCTTCATCCTGGCTGAGAAAAATTGAACAAGAAATACATTCAATTTATCTTCATATTCTTCAATATTATAAGATTTTTCCGCAGCATCTGGAAGATTGTCATACTTTTCTTCAGAAAGTTCCAATTTTTCAGTATATATTAATGAAGCATCATCGGAAAATGAAATATAAGCATTCATCCCCGCGATAGCCAAGATTACCAGGAATATATAGAACCACTTGAGTTTTTTCATATCGTTTCCTATTTAGCGATTTCGCGTAATTTATCTTTTAATGAAGTGTCCTCCCATGTAAAACCTTCACCAGTTCTTCCAAAATGGCCATAAGCCGCGGTATTTTGAAAGATAGGTCTTCTAAGATCAAGATTTCTAATCAAAGAACCAGGGCGAAGATCAAAAACTTCTTTAACAGCATTGAGAATACTTCTGTCTGAAACTGTACCTGTTCCATAAGTATCAAGCATAATGGATACTGGATGTGCAACTCCAATAGCGTAAGCAACCTGAATATTACACTTATCCGCAAGTCCAGCAGCTACAATGTTTTTTGCAATCCATCTTGCTGCATATGCACCAGTTCTGTCAACCTTGGTTGGATCTTTTCCTGAAAAAGCTCCACCACCATGACTAGCCATTCCACCATATGTATCAACAATAATTTTACGTCCTGTCAGTCCAGCATCGGCATGAGGACCTCCGAGAACAAATCTTCCAGTTGGATTAATAAAATATTTGGTATCTTTATCAACCAATTCTGGTGGAAGTACTTTTTTGATAACTTCTTCAATTATGTCTTCTCTCAAAACTGCAAGTTCTACATCAGGAGAATGTTGGGAAGAAACAACAACGGTATCAATCCTTTTAGGAACACCTTTTTCATATTCAACAGTAACCTGACTTTTTCCATCTGGTCTTAAATAACTTAATGTTTTTCGCTTTCTCAGTTTAGTAAGTCTCATGCATATCTTATGAGCCATCATAATTGGTAACGGCATGAGTTCCTCAGTCTCGGTGCAAGCATATCCAACCATCATTCCCTGGTCACCTGCTCCAATAAGATCTCTTTCATCTTCAAATTCACCTGACTTATTCTTAATCTCAAGTGCTTCATTAACACCCATAGCAATATCAGAACTCTGTTCATCAATCGAAGTTAAAACTGCACAAGTAGAAGCACCAATGCCCTGATCAGCACTAACATAACCTATACCACCCAATGTATCTCTTGCTATTTTTGGAATATCTACATATGCATCAGTTGTAATTTCTCCAACAACCATGATAAGTCCGGTTGTCGCCAATGTTTCACAAGCAACACGAGAATAAGGGTCTTTCTTGATAAGCGCATCCAGAACTGCATCAGAAATCTGATCACAGATTTTATCAGGATGTCCTTCTGTCACAGACTCTGAGGTAAATAAATATCTATCCATATCTTTCCTCCTCTTTAATAATTTTAATGGAATATATCAAACCTTCTAAGTTAAAGTCAATCATTTGAAATATTTTTGTCAGCAGAATCTTCTTTTTTATCTTTAAAAAAACTACTGATTTTTTGAATTATTTCTTCGGTTTGTGGTAAATCAAGTAATTTTTCCCACAATTCTTTTTTAGAATCAACCTTTATAAGATTAGCACCCTTTTCATCTATCACTAAAAAACAGACTGGCTCAACGCTAGCTCCACCACCAGTTCCGCCACCAAATTCATTTTTTTTGCTACTTTCAGGAATACTTCCACCTATTCCAAATCCAAATGATATTTTAGTAACAGGAATAAGAGTTTTATTTCCAATCTGTATTGCCTCTCCTATTATACTTTTACTTTCTAATATTTCTTTGAGGTCTTTTAATACTGTATCAGCCAAACCCTGTAAGCCCATATTTATCCCCCTCTTTTAGTTTTATTAATAAGACTTTCAATATCACCTAACATTCCACTAGCACTTTCCTGACTTTCGGGTGATTTTTTCTTCTGTTTACCAGAATCCCACTTTTTTACTGATCTGGAGCTAAGCCCGGCAGATGCTTTAAATGTTCCCAATAATTCCTCAATTAAAGCTATCTTGTCCGGATCCTCACAAGTCGTACTCAATTCTTTAATTTTATCAACAATCTCATCTTCCAGTTCTTCAAACATCTGCATAACAGTCATTTTCTTAAAACCATCAACAAAACCTTTTGTAGTCAGCAAAGTAAAGATCATATCAATATCTATTTTTATGTAATCAAGAAAAATATCATGTGCTTTTTGCCTGTCTTCAAGGTTTCCACCAATACAGTCCTCAAGTATTTCACGCAAAATATATATTTTTTCACCAATATCATTACTTTCAGCAATACTAGCACTAAGAAAATCCAGTACATCCTGATTGATAAATTTTCGAAAAGACATCAATTTTTTCTTGATCACAAATGAATAATCAGATTCATTGCCAATAATTTCTTTGAAAAATGTTAAAAAGCCCTCTGGTTTTGTTCGACCAAAATGCTCAAATGCGTTGTCCATTTTCTTTACCATAGCTTCGGAAAGAGTTGAACTATCTTCATACATTTTTATCAAACCCCTGGCTATATTATTGTCAATTTTGTCTTCAATATAATTAAGAAGGGATTCTTTTTCCTGATCAGTTCCTGATTCGAAAATCGTAAAAAGGTCTTCAAGAGCATCTTTTGGAGCGATTTTTCCAACAAGATCTATAAGTGTTACACTTTCATTTCCTTCAACCTCTTTAATCTTTTTTATCAGCTTATCAATTATTCTTTTATCACAAGTCTCATACTCACTAATTATAGTATACAGCTCCATTCTGATGTCTTCATCTTCATCGTCAATATAATTCAAGACTGTTTCAATAACACTTTCCTCCTGAATCTGAGCAATTGCTCGCATAATCCAGAAACGTATCTTGTTAATTTTAATCTTGCTGTTCCTGAGTAGTTTTTCTATATGAAAGCGACCTATCCTTGAAAGGATTTCACTGACCCAGAAACACGTGTTATCATCTTCTTTAGAGAGAGTGTTCATCATAATCTGAAAAAAGGATTCTTCTTCAACATCTTCTACACCAGTAATGATAAATTTACATTCAAATTCTACATTTTCCCTTAATACTTCTATTATCGGACTAACAGATTTTTCAGTAGATATTTTAGCAAGTGTAAAAACTGCATATGGCCTTACATCTGCTTTTCCTGTTCTCATGATATCAACCAGACGAGCAACAACATCATCTCCAAGCGAAATCAGTATTTTTACAGCCCAATAGTTAATATCTGAATCATTCACTTCAAATGCCTTAACAAGAGGTTCAATTACAACTGGTCCAAAACCACTCAGTACTTCAGCAGCCAATCTTCTGAGTTTCCATTCCTCATCATTCAAAAGCGTTATAAGATTTGGAATAAGTTCAACTTCTCTGGTATTCTTCAAATTTTCAAGAAGTATCTTTTTTTTATTATAATCACCTATATTCAAACATTCAATAAGTGCCATTAAGCCAGCTCCACCTATGTTAGAGATCACATAAGTCACCCAGTAAAAAACATCATCGTCCTTACTATCCAGATAATCAATAACATAAGGAGTTGCAAAATTCCCAATTTTAATAAGTGTATTGGCGGCATGCTGTCTGAGCATATATGTACCATCACTAAAAAATTTAACTAGCAATTTTATCGCATTTTTAGATCGAATTTCACCCAATGCAGAAATTGCAAAAAACTTCATCTCTTTTTTTCCAGTATCACATACTTTTTCAAGTATTGGTACAGACTCATGTTTTAATATCTGAGCAATAATTCTTAAAGCCATAAATCGAATATCACGATTTTTTGAATTCAAAGCTTTTTTCAGCTGAGGAACAACTGAATTTCCATAACTAACAAGAATTTCAGCAGACTGATTTCTAACCATCCATGATGAATCAGCAAGCATTTTTATCAAATATGGAACTGCTTCCGGACTGGATGTTTCTCCAAAAGCTATGACACCGTAATAACGAATATTCTCATTTTTGGCACTCAGACAGGATGAAAGATGTTTACAAGCTTTCTTCTTTAGGAGTTTACCCATTGTTTTCATTGACCAGAAAGCCAGATTTTCCTGACCAAGATTGGATATATTATTCTGAAATGTTTTTTGTAAATAAGGTATAGTCTTGACCCCAAGATGTAAAACCGCTTCAGATGATTCAAATCTTATATTCCAATCATCATGATCAAAATACTTTATCAACTGTTTTATACTCTTAAAATATTTGTTTTTACCAATTATCTTAATTATCCACACAAGCATTTGAGGGTTATTCTCAAACTTTAACAAGTATTTCATAATGATTGATTCTATATTTTCAGCAGGAAAGTCTCTCATGATCTGAAGAGCCCAATATATCTTATCTTCATTTCCAGAATCCAGCAAAACGACAATCTGATTAAAGATCTTATTGCCTTTAAGCTTTAGTAACTTATGTGCATGTTCTCTAATATGCCAGGTTTCATGAGCCAGGCAGTCACATAAATATCCAACTGCTTTAACAGACTCATCTCTTCCCAGTTCATCAACGGCATCGATCATTCTGCCGAGTGAACCTTTTTTAAGGACTTGCACTATTTCTTTAAAATCTATTTTTTGCGAACTCATCTTTAATCTTTATTTTCTTTCTTTGTATATTAATAAACCAGTCTTAAAAGTCTCTTTTCTTATGATTAGCCAGCACATCATATAGACCAGCATATATAGTTTTATAGAAATATCAATATTTCCAGATAATATTAAACTATCATCTTTAGAATAACATCTGATAAGATTTAAATCAAGATTCTTCTTGAATATTCCAGTTAAAAAAGCAAATAAACCACTAACCATTCCAGCAAGGTAAAGACTCATTTCTTTGTCATGTATTTCAATTTTTAATCCATTCAAATTAAAACTTCTGTAAAAATGCCCAAAAGTACGACTTATGAAAAATGGTATTCTACTGAGCAAGAATTTATATTTCAGGATCTTCTGCTTAAATTCATAAATTTTTTTTCTAATTTTTTTAAAAAATTCTCTTTTACTAAGAATAATTTTCTTTAACCTTCCAGCTATTGATTTAGTTTTAAAACCCGTTTCAGATTCAAAATCATCTTCCTGATGACTTATACTGTCATCAACATGATATTTATATAGTTGAAAATTCATCAATAGGATATTCCAGTATATAAATTCCTTATTTACTAGCGAAATGTTAAACTTAATACCTCCCCAGAACCATGAAAAAGTAAAAAAAGATTTTATAATACTTTCCTTTTCAAATGCGACATCTGTTTTAATTCGATAAGGCACAAATAGAATAGTGAGAATAAACAATGTAATTACAACAATAATAAAAATCAATATATTGAATATCATTCCTGCGAGTTTACCACCTTAACAATATACATACTCCAAAAACCCTGATCATTAAGATCAATTCTCCCATTACTATTTTCAACAACAGGTCGAAAAGGATTTGTTCCTCTATCTATAATTTCATAAGTCTCATTATTTGATAATAAAACTTTTTTTCCAATTGGATAAACTGGAAAAAATTCCAGGAATTTTTTTAAAATATCTCCATTCAGGGAAGTCTTGGTCAAAAACGCAAGACGTTTAAGCAGTTCATGTGCAAAATAACCTTTTCTGTATTCTCGGCGACGGCTAAGCGCATCATAAACATCAGTTATTTGTAGCATTTTACCCATGAATGAAATCTCTCCATCTTTAATCTTCCGAGGATAACCAGTTCCATCCAGACGCTCATGATGCTCATAAACAGCAGAAATTGTCTTTGATGATATATCACTGAAATTCAATAGATAAAGCATTCCCTCTTCAGGATGTTTTCTAATTATTTCCAATTCCTCTTCTGTAAGTTTCTTTTCTGAAAGATATATTTCATCAGGAATGAAAAACATTCCAATATCATGAAGAAGTCCAGCAATACCGGAATTGATAGTTTCTTCCTTTGAGAATCCATACATTTTTGCAAGCTTCATCATTATGACACATGAATATGAACTGTGGATAATTAAGTAATCCTTCAATTCAAAATTATCCTTATAAATAAGTGTCGTATTCAACAATTCATCATAGTTTTTAAAAATCAATTCTTTTACAAATTTAATATCACATTTTTTTTCTTTCAGGTTATCTTTCTCGCTTTTGTACCAATGAAATATTTTGTTGAGAGCACTTTCCATCTCAGTCTCCTTTATAATAATTACTAAATTTCCATTTTTTTATTCTTTAAACGAAAAACTGCGTGTTACGATTTCATAATCCGGCTTCATCTTTTCAACATATTCATCCTTGGTTATATATGTCACAACCACAATGTAATCATCATTTATCAAAAATATATTAGCACATTCATTTTCATCATATTTATATTTTCTTTCATAACCTTCCATTCCACCAATCTCCAGTTTGTTTTCTTCGCGCTTCTCGTATGTTGTCAACTGCTGAAGCTGATCTTCATTCGCTTGCAACATATCTTCAAGGCTGATAGAACCATCATTTACAGTTATTACATAAGTGATAAAACTTTTGTAATCTTCATCATCATTATGTTCAAAATAAACAATACATTGTGCTTCACTTAATCCAAACTGTTCTGTATCCTCAGTTACTTTCCATTTGACAGGATAATTAAACCCAAAACTAAAGACCGAATTAATATATTCCTTAGTTTCTATTTTACTTTTTGAAGCAGCGTTTTCAGAATCAGACTTAGAAGTTTTAGATGCCGATGTTCCAGCAATAACTCCCCCAACAAGCTTTGAAGTAAGAAATGATATTTTATTCAATGTTTTTATGGTTTTATTATATCCTTCTCCGTATTTCCCCTTATAAAAATGATGAATAATCGCACTATTAGGATAATTCAAAAGGGCCGTATTTAAATTCTGTTTTACAATTAACTTAAGATCATTTTCCATTTCATCTTCATTATGTAAAGAAAGGGCATTGAAAAAGTAAGAAAATGGGGATTCAGGGAAGTAATTTGAAAAATATTCCTTTACTTTTTCAAACTCATGAGTATTTTTCTTCAGATAATATAAGTAACCACCCAATGCAATATATTCAAGATTTTTCTGGAATTCCGGATGCTCTTTCATTACTTCTTTGACAAATTTGAAACTTTCATCGACTTTATCATTCAAAAGATAATACTTGATTAAAAATATTTTCTTTTCACCGGTTGCGTCATTCTTTAGATCCAGTTCTTCAACATTATTATGAATCAGAAAGTTTTTTAAAAAAGCTGAAGAAAGCATACCGCTCTGAGCTTTTTTATATTGTTCGCCAGCTTTTTCAAAATCGCCCTTAATATGGTAATACATTCCAAGGGTATCAAATGCATACTTTGAATTTTCACCTTTGAATCCTTTCAATTTTAAAGCCAATATTTCCATATCTTTTTCATCACCGCCAGTCTGAATCAACATATTGAAATAGTTATTCATATATACCTGATTTCCATCTTCACTTTCATATGCTTTTTTATAATTTT
Organism: Candidatus Muiribacteriota bacterium; assembly: GCA_030633305.1. Taxonomy (GTDB): domain Bacteria; phylum Muiribacteriota; class DAOVTB01; order DAOVTB01; family DAOVTB01; genus DAOVTB01. Next base: position 8,796 of record DAOVTB010000067.1, on the reverse strand, counting down.
CAAAAGCTTTCTGTATTTTCCCAAGTTTCTCATAACAGTATCCAGCAGTGTTAAAAATAAATGGGGTTGGAGCATCTTTTTTTATTTCATAAATGAAGGCTAGAGCTTTATGATAATTCCCAGATTTTATTTCTTCAAATGCCTGTGTCACAAGATCATAACTGGTTTCGTATCCAGTAAGGTCAAGATCTATTGAATTAATCAGATCTAAAGCTTCATCAGAAGCATTCATTCCTTTACCAGTAAGCTCTCTATACATGGCATTAGCTTCTGGATAATCAGCCCAGAATTTCAATGAATTTTGAAGACATGATTCTGCTTTTTTCATTTCACCACGTTTTTTATGGAAGATTGCATTTTCATACCATTGAATAGCATCAGCCTGAGCTTGATCAAGAGCAAAGGGAAAAAGATATGCAATATTAATAAAAAAAAGCGTGACTATGATTAAAACTCTGATCATAAAACTCTATAATTCCTTTCTAATTATTTTTTTTAATAATGGATATATTCCAAAAGTCAACATAAGAATCATCTGGATCATGTGATATACCATAAGCCTTTGATCTGAAAAATACATTACTTCTGTCATTAATATTATCATAAGCTGGAGGATATATTTATCTATACTGTAAAACAAGGCTGTCATTATGTTTTTTCCAGATACCCTTAACCTGAATTCAATATTGCTGAGAAAAATTAGAATTCCAATATTCAGCACAAGCTGAATATAAGGCACATAAATATTTTTAGAGCTTAAATATTCCTTGTTTAAAATAATGTTTATAAATAAAACCAGACCCATCTGCATGATATTTTTTGTTTTTCCAATTGTAAATCTGGAGGCAAGACCAAAATAAACCGCACTGGAGAATAAAAATATGGCCTTATGAAGACTGATATAATCAATGCTTACAAATTGAAATGCAGCTTTATAAAAAAGCATTGCAGGAAAAATTAGCCATAATCTCACTTTTTTCCCATCTGATATTTTCCAATTACAAAATGATAAAATTGTTACCGCCGAGATCAGAATCATATAATTCAAAAGATCAAAATAATAGCTCCCGATAAATATGGAAACACAATAAAATATATTCAGACCAATCTCTAAGATACCTGCATATTTATGAGTTTTCATATTCCGTCCCAAAAATAGTTTGTTTATCAGGATAATCGAAGCCAACAAAAGACTTCCGTAAATCATTCCTTGCTTATTAATCCCATAACGATTAACTACTGCTATGAAAATAATATTAAACCAGGAAATAACATATCCGCACAAATACAGGAACGAAAATTGTTTAATCAAATTTTTAAACATGATTACCGCACAAATAACAAAAAACAACATGATGGATTGATACATGGAGTTATAAATTGCATAAGTTACAAACATGATAAAATTAGAAACACCAAATATCGTATGCATCTGATTGGGAGTATTTCTAAAGATAAATAAAATTGCACTAACTATAAAGGTTATTGTAACTACATAATTCAAACTGATTGCAGAAAGCAGAATTAGATAACCCGTAAAATAATAGTAAATGTAAGATATAATCGAAAATTTCCGAATTCTTTTTTTCAGGCTATCTTTCAAACTAATTACCCTGAAAAGATAGTGGTATATTGCAGAATTAATGACGAAAATAAAGGTGATAATTGAATACTTAATACCTTTTAACGCAGTATAGATTACTATATAGGATAAAAGAATCAGGTCATATATAATTAGAAAATTTAATAATTTAATAGCATTCTTATACATTTTTCCTGAAATAGAATGCAGGGTCTGTAACTTCAGCATTACACCACAAGCCACTATTATCCATAGATCAAAAGATAAAAGCGTTGGAATATTCAGACCATAAATGAAAAATATCGTCAGGAAATAAATCATTGCGTTTCTGAATAATTTAAAATCGATCTGACGATAATTAAAGATTAAATAAAGGCATGAAACAAAATTCAAAACGAGAAATGTAAGACCATTGAAATATTTTACATTGAGAATAAGCAACGAAATCAGAATCGAAAATATTAAGTTGTAGAAATACGTTTTACTTTTTAACACTATAAAATCATCATCGCATCACCAAAAGAATAAAACCTGAAGTTATTCTTTACAGCATATTCATATGCTTTCTTTACTTTTTCTCTTCCATAAAAAGCACTAACCAGCATCAAAAGCGTAGATTTTGGTAGATGAAAATTGGTTATTAAACCAGAGATCATCTTAAAATCAAATCCAGGATAAATAAAAATATCTGTTTCGCCATCAACTGCATGATCTATGACATCATCTCCGTTTAATAATTTCTCAATTGATTCAAGCACTCGCGTAGTTGTTGTGCCACAAGATATAAATCTTGCACCTGTTTTTTTTCTTAAACGCATATTTTCAGCAGTATCACTATCAATGTAATACCTTTCAGATTCCATTTTATGTTCTTTAATATCTTCACATTTCACAGGCCGAAACGTTCCCAGTCCAACATGTAGAGTAATAAAAAATATTTCAACCCCTTTGTTTTTAAGTTTGTCCAGAATCTCATCAGTAAAATGTAACCCTGCTGTTGGTGCAGCGACCGATCCTGGTAACTTTGCAAAAACAGTCTGGTATCTATCAATATCTTCAATATTATCCTTAATATAAGGCGGTAGCGGAACATTCCCACAATCCTGCAACATTTCGTAAATATCACTGTAGCTATCAGGATAAATCACTTCTACAAGTCTTCCTCCAAATTCTGCATTTTCAAGAATTTTAAGATGTACATTTTTTCCAGATATTACAAATTCAGAACCTGGTTTCATCTTTTTCCCAGGACAGATCAATGCATCCCATATCTCTTTTTCCGGTTCATTATTTTTTGAACTTTGATTCAATAGAAAAATCTCATAATTTTTCTCAGGTGAATTAATTGGATTTACATTAAGTCGGACTGGTATTACTTTAGAATTATTCAAAACAAGAACATCACCATCTTTTAATATTTCTAAAATATTTGAAAACTGAGACTGTTTGATATGATCAGTTTTCCTGTCCAATATCATCAGTTTAGATTCACTGCGGTAATCACTTGGTTTTTGTGCAATCATAGATTGCGGAAGATGATAATCAAATTCAATTGTTTTCATTTTCAAAAACCCCAAAATAAAGAAATATAAAATTCAGAATAATCAGAATCAAAACAAAAAATACCATATAGATAATCATATTCAAAAAACCTGAAGATGAAATGTTTTCCGTTAATTTCATTGATCCATATTCTTTGATCAATACAATTTTCCAGTTCATTCCTTTTATTTCGTCAATGGATCTCAACGAACAATATGCACCCAGCCTGTATGAATTATCACTTGAGGACTGAAAACTACCTAGCCTGCTTTTAAATGCGTTTTCAGAAATCCCGGTATAATTGAAAAAATCCTTCTTATCTGCATCAGGTATAGTTCCGTTTTCACCATAAATTATTTCATTTTTTTCATTCAAAAGATAGATCTTCAGTTTTTCCTTATCAGGTAAAAATTTTGTAACCTGTTCCCATAAATAAGTCATATCAATCTCTGCAGCAAGGACAGCTCTTAGATCGTAAACTGGTCCACGTATCAGCACTGCCTGTGTTATCGCATATCTCTTGGTTATAGCGGATTTATAAACGCCTGTAGTATAGTCACTGTAATGACCTTTAATAACATTGGTAAACCATACCTGGCTGGGGACACCATCAAACAATTCAGGCACATGAGTAGCGTCGATAAGAGTCTTACCTTTTTTATCGATTACATAAACCGAATTGAATATATCAAATTTTTGAACAAGTGACAGGAGAAATGGTTCCAGATGTTTAAGAGAAAGATTCATGATTATCGGATATTTCGAAGTCAATTCAAGAAAATTTCTGCTATCTCGAAAAAGTTTATTCAATATATAAGAAACATATTTACAATTCATCACCATAGTTTTTTGATGGAAATCCATATTGATCTCCATTACTTCATTATAAATAATCAGCATTATTCCGATAATCAATACTGCAATCAGCATTAAGCTGATTAATCTAATCTTTGTCATTACAATATCTCCATCATTGAATCATCAACTTTTTTTCTCTTAACAGGTTCTTTTTTTCTGGTTTTTGTTTCCGATTCTTTAAAGCTCTCTCGAATTAATTCTGCTTTTTCTCTAGCTAACGCATATTCTTTACTTCTGTTTTTCATTATGCAATTATACAAATTCTCAATTGCATCAGACCATTCCACAGCGTCTTCTGAAATAAGATAGAAATGCAGAAAATCTATATTGATATCACCAACATGAGGATTATTCGGTGACCAGGTCGACCTTATGCCAGACTCAAGAAGTTGGATGATACGTTTTCTAATTACATCAAGTTTTTTCTTTCCGAGATATTTCTCTAACCAGTATTTCCTCAACTCAATAGTGGCAGTAAAATAATCAGGTCTGAAAAGGTAGTATGATTTGCAGGCCAGTTCTAAGGCAATCATCCCTTTGGCAACAGGATCTTTTTCTTCATTATAGCTGTCAGCAATTTTTTTTCTCACCGAACGATTTTTATTCAGTTTATCTTTCACAATATTTCTGAAAATAATGTTAAAATCCTTTTTAAGCGCAGCATAATAGCATCCATCACAGATTATTATCTCATGCAACAATACTTCAATTCCTTCATATTCTATATAAAAATCATCATGCTCTTTTATTTTTTTTAATTTGCTTTCGCAAAGAGTCTGTGCAGAAAATTTAAGTTTGCAAGCTGGACATACCAACTCAGTGTCTTCAAGAAAATAGACTTCTTCAAAACTTTTATCAAAATATTTATCCTTGCTCTCAGTCAGTAAAATAATCTTATCCTTATCTACAAAAGAATCTAATTGAATATAGATTCTCTCCAGAATGTTCTGGATCTGTTCATTTGCAGTACCTTCATTGATTCTATCAGAATAAAATTTGAACATCTCTGCCAGAAGGTACTTGTTTTTTAAAAGATCTCCTTTTTTCAACAATTTTTTCTCAATTGCAAAATACTTCAATATCTGTTCAATATCTTTTTTTATACTGTTTAATGCTTCTGATTTTTCAATAACAACAAATTTAAGAGGCAAAATATTTGACTCACCAAGAGATGCTTTTTTCAAGGCAACTGTATTATCATCATTTGAAATAAAAATAAAATAGCTTGAAGGATCAAAGTACATGTAACCAATTTCTTCAGAGAGATAACCTGAATCGACATCGATAATTATTATCTTATTAACATGGCATTCAGTGATCATTTTAACAAATACTGGCCAGTTGGAAGCATATTTATGTGATACTGCTTCAATGCCCTTTAAATGCTGTTTATAGAGTGTTAATAAAGAAGTATTATTACTGTAAAATATTAAGTTCACATTCAAGCTTTTATACCCGTACCATTATAATAATTAATATAGTTGTTTAATTCTACAATATTGGTTAATTATTGTAAAGAAATGAATATTAAAACGAGGACTTTAACTTTGTTTATGTAACTTTACCAACAGGAGCCATGTAAATAACAAATTCATCAGAACCATCAACACTGACTAAATTATCCATTGAATCCTGATCAAATGCTGCTACCCCGCATGTCCCAGAATCAATAGCCTCACATGCCAGATACAAATTCTGACAGACATGCCCGACGTCCATGGCAATAACTCGATGTGCCGCAATATCATATCTCCACTCCATTCGATATGGAATCACCGTCCAAACGAAAACTACTGCAGACTTTGCCAGAAAAGACTGACCTAAAGATGAATTGGTTATACAATTGCTTAGATTTTCAGCATTGTCTTCAAGTACAATACTATTTTCTAGAGGCAAATACCTATATATTCCCTGTTCCAGACCTGATACATTAAAAATTAGTAGATACGTCTCAAACGAATGTCTGTTACCTGCAGATGGCACTGTTCTTAAGACTCTTCCTGAATCAGTTTTTTTCCGTATCCCCTGAGTTGACCAAAGTAAAAAAGCCAGTTCATCAAGTTTCAATGGTTTATCTTTATAATTTCTATGGCTCTGCCTCGATTGAATTGCTGACCGAATACTGGTATCCTTTACCGAATTCCATTCTTCTTTCTCAGGTAATTTAATTATTTTCTGTTCAAATGAATATTCTTTTTGTATTGGAGGTTCCTTTATTCCTCTACATTGATCAGTTTGTGAAAAATCAATTTCTTTTCTAACCCTGTCTTTTAAAAAGTCTCTATAAACATTTACTATATTTTTTTTCATATAAATTATCTATCGTTTATAAAGAGTCTGAACACTCATATGGTAAGGAACAACTTCCATTACAAGTTTGATAACCCGAACGCTGACAGAATTATCCGGATTAGGTCGCCCATCAGTTGCAGAAATCAAAAGCTCATATCTGGAACCCTGTTTTCCAACTATAAAATAATTCTTCCCTTTTTTGATATTCATCCCTTTGCAGTAAAGCTTGACGTCATCTCCATCAACAGCATCAACAGCTTCAAGTTCAATTATTGCACGATTCTTTTCAACCATTTTAGGTTGAATAAACTTCATAGAGTTTATAAGTCCCATATCTATTTCAGGACATGTCATTGTTGGCGCAAAAGAATCAAAATCCACAATTGGATTTACAATCACAGGATCAAGCATTTCAAATTCAGCGGTCATATTTTTGGAAACCTTTCCAACGATCCTGATATTGCTATATACATTATTGGCAATATCATCATTTTCTTCACCACCGCTAATTTTAAAAGGGTATACCAGTTGATCCATATTATCTCTCAATAGAAAATATATTTCAGGTGGATCATTATCATAGACTATTATTTCTCCAGAATCTCGACCATCTTTCCCATAAGGCTCAACATTTAAAGATGCTTTTATATCGATATCACCATTATTAAAATTTTCGTGTTTATCTTTTGCTTCGACATAATAATCAAGTTTCTTTCCAATTTTACTGGCAAAATTTACTGGAATTTTTATTGTTGCAGAATAAAGATTATTCCCTGCTGGAACCAGTTTATGCTTTTTGCAAAGAGATGCCGGATCAGTTTCCTGTGTTAATACTTTGTTATTTGCGACAGGATCTTTTTCTACATATAGATAAAGGCTGTCTGGATCAAGATAATCTGCATCTGGATTATTATCTGTTATCTTGACTTTAACTACAACTTCATCTCCAGAACCAGGCATGACATCCTTACCAGTTTTATCCTTAATAACCACAGGAAGATATTCTATTTCGGGCGGAGTAAGATCAATCACATTGATTGTAATCTCTTTTTTGGCTGTAAAATAAATCTTTGCCCCATTTTCAATAATCTTCTCTTTAAACACAACAGGACTAACATTTGGAATTTTTTCCCATTTTGATTTTTTATATCGTATCTCAAGTGTCACTTTCTCTTTTCCTGGATCCAGAAATTTCAAAAGTTTTGCCTGTGGGATAACAAAATCATAAATATCCAATGTATCAGGAGAATAGGCTGATAGATCAGGTGAAAACGGGATATAATCAGTAGTCTGTTGATTTCCCCAAGTCAATCGATACGAAACTGAATCTGGATGAACACCTTCATAAAAATCTACTCCAGTAACTTCAGGAATATTACTTTTATATGTAAATTTAATACCTGCTCCTACTTCCAGGTCATCATTTGGAACAATCCTGTCCTCAGGATATACATCTGGAAAATCAGGTTCATTATTATATTCTACGCCCGGTTGAATAGAAAGTATCGGTTCCACAAATCCAGTAGATTGTACCCCATGATCATAGACTGTAAATAATTGTTCAACAGTTATTGTATCAGTCGCTATTGCAATTTCAGCAGGCAATTCATATTCCATATCCAGACATATTTTGTACTGTCCTGTCTTGGTGATTTTATTAACATCCAAAAGATTAAACTGACTGCTGATATCAACACATACACCTTCCTGAATCATAGTCCTGAAATCAGCAGTACCTGTTGAATTATTAATTTCAACATTATCACTTAGCCTGATGAGCCGCCAGTCATATTTTATTTGAGAGGGTCTGATAATAGTTTTATCATCATTTACAAAAACATCGAGCTTATTAGTTCCGTTTCCGGCAATCGGACAGAATTCAACTCGAGTCGAACTTTCATAAATTTTTTGTGGATCGTCATTTGGGTATAAATTCAAGTCATTATATGGTTTTATATTGATTTCTGGCAATAAAACACATCCTCCACCAATAATCAGATCATATCTAGCAAATCTAAAAGTCTCAACCCCCAAATCAACGTTATGTACACCATTATCGTTATCATCCTTCCAACGTTTTCTATATGCATATACATCCATAAAATATTGCCCTGGTGAATATTGGCTCAAATCAGCAGAAACTTCATATATAAATTCGCCACCCCATAATGGAATATTAAAAATTTTAGGCGACATAATCACCTCAGATTTTCCCGGTCCAATTATTTGCACCATAAAAGAAATAGGACTGATTAACTTCTGCATATCATGAGATAACGGATGATTAGGATTATCAATAGCACTTGTTATATTTAATCCTCGATAAAGATTCCTGACAAGAAAATATACCATCTCGGAACATCCTAAATTAGTTAAAGCAACTTTTGCATCCCATTTAACACTAAACGAGAATTTGATATTTGATAAATCTCCAGTAAGCATACCAATCGGAGAAGCCTTTGAAGAAAGAACTTCACAAAGCTTTTCAATCTCCTTTTTTTTGTAGGAATAATTATATCCAT
>DAOVTB010000182.1 GCA_030633305.1 Candidatus Muiribacteriota bacterium | reverse complement strand
TTTATCAGTGTTTATCTGTGGCAGAATTTCTTAGATTCCTTATTAATATTAAATATTATATATTTCAAATTGACACACTATTGTCATTTTGTTAAAATCAAATAAAATGACAATATACTAAGGGGAATACTATGTTTAAGGGAAGCGGTGTTGCTATAGTAACACCTTTTTGTAACGAAAAAGTAGATTTTAATGCTCTGGAAAAAATCATGAATATGCACAATAGTGCTGGAATCGATATGATAATAGTCGGGGGGACAACTGGCGAAAGTGTTAGTCTTTCCATCGAAGAACTAAGAGATATCAGTGTTTTTGTTAAAGAAAAGAAAAATGATTCAACCAAGTTGATAATAGGTGTTGGTAAAAATTATCTTGATGGAAGTCTAAAACTTCTTAAAATGGCAGATGATGTGAATCCTGATGGAGTGATGATAGTCTGCCCATATTATAACAAACCAACACAGGATGGTTTATACCAGTATTTTAAAAAAATATCTGAAAACAGTAGATTTCCAATCATATTATATAATGTTCCAGGTCGAACTGCTTCTAATATGAATAGTGATACTGCTGCAAAGCTTTTCCATGACTGCGAAAATATTATTGCAGTAAAGGAAGCCTCTGGTGATCTTGTACAGTTTTCAGAAATTTATCAGAAAACATCCGGGAAAGTTGAACTTTTATCTGGTGAAGATGCTTTGAATTATCCTCTTATGGCGCTTGGTGGTTCTGGTGTAATCAGTGTGGTTGCAAATATACTTCCAGGACTGGTTAAGGAAATGACAGATGCAGTATTAGATGGAAATCATAGTAAAGGAATGGAACTTCATCACAAACTACTTGAAATATCTCGGGTTTTATTCCTTGAAACCAATCCAATCCCAGTGAAAACTGCCCTTGTTTTAATGGGTGTTATCAAGAATGAATTCAGACTTCCATTATGCCCTATGAAGGCTGATAATATTGAAATTTTAAAAGATTCACTCAGGAAATATGAACTCATATGAATGAAATCGGAATCCTTTTAGCCGATATTCGATTATTTGATTTTGTTGACATATTAATTGTCACATTAATCATTTATGCATTATTGAAACTGTTTAAAGACAGTAGATCAATCAGGATAATCTATGGGATTTCTCTTATATTTCTTCTTTATTTCATTGCTTCATTTGCAAATCTAATCACAATTAAATGGATGCTCCTTAATCTCTTGCCAATTGCATTGATTGTTATGGTTATATTGTTCCAGCCAGAACTTCGAAGAGCACTTGAAACACTCGGAAGAGGAACTTTGTTTAAACAGGGGAAAATTAGAAATTCTGTATTTGCTACTCAGCTTGGCGAGATAAAAAAAGCAGCTTCTGCTTTATCCAAAAATAGACATGGAGCATTGATTGTAATGGAAAGAGAAACAGGACTTGCAGAGTTTGTTGAAACCGGTACACGAGTCGATGCTGTCATAACCAGTGAACTGCTTCAAACTATTTTTTTTCCAAATACTTTTCTACATGATGGCGCAGTGATTGTTAAAGATGGAAAAATAATAGCTGCAGGATGTTTATTACCTCTTACCGATAATATTGATCTTGATAAATCGCTTGGAACAAGGCATAGAGCTGCTGTTGGTATTAGTGAGATAACAGATTCCACAGTAATAGTTGTCAGCGAAGAAACCGGGATCATATCTCTTGTTCATAACGGAAGCATCAAGCGTGATCTGGAACTTGGGAAGTTAACCAAGATGGTCAGCAGACTCTGGAGTGTAAGATGAAATTAATTACTGGAAGAAATGAAGTTATTACTCTTACTATTGCATTGACTATATCTTTTGTATTATGGGTCTATGCAAATTTATCCCAGAATCCGGAAATTATTAAAGTTATTAAAGTAGTCCCTCAATACAATAATATTCCTACTGGTTTTCAGATCGGAAAACTCAGAAAAAGTATTGACATTTATGTCTCGGGGAAGAGAATAAATCTGATAAAGGCTATTAATACAGGCCTTAATCTTTATAGAGTCACTTATGATCTCTCAGACATAGTTGCTGGAGAAAACAAAGTAAAACCAATAATTAACGAAATGTTTTCATTAAATTTTAAAGTAGTCAGAACAAGTCCTGAATTACAAACTATTATTGCAGACAGGGTAATAGAAAGAGAACTTTTAGTCACAAATACATGGTCTGGAAAACCTGCAAAGGGATACTATGTCAGCGAAAGATCAACAAGTCCTACAATCGTTAAAGTCAAGGGTCTTGAAAAAAATATTTTAAGAGTTTTATATATTGAAGGTGAAAAAAATATTGATTTGAATGGCCTGTCTGAAGATAAAGTATTTCCTCTAATTCTCTACGCCTTCAATGATAAACATGAAAAAATTGACAATGTAACAATCTATCCACAAAGGGTTATATGTAGCGTAGCTATAAAAAAGTTTGAGAAAAAAAATGTTCCAATAATTTTAAAATTGAGAAATAATGTTGCCCGCGGATATGAGCTGACATATTCTAATATTATTCCGGAAAATATTGATATTTACGGTCCGAAAACAAAAGTTGATAAAGCTGGTCCATTTTATGTTAATCATTCTCTAAACAATCTTAAAAAAGACTTTGAAGTAGATAAAATTCTGAAATGTAAAGAAGAAGATGAATTATGCTTCAAGGGATATAAATCTACTTCAAGTTACAAAATACAATTGAATGTTAGAGAGAAACAACTTGAAAAGAAGTTTTTCAAGCTTCCTCTTAACTCAATATTTAATCAGAATAAAGATTTCTTTTATCGCATTGATACTCCTGCAACTGTTGATGTTAGAATAACTGGTCCAGAATTACTTGTAGATGGAGTATTTTCAAGTGAAGTAATCCCTTATATCGATGTTAATAATTCTCTTGAAGGTGATTGGACAATGACAATAGAAACAAAGCTTCCAAAAGGAATAAAACTTATTAGGCTGTATCCAAACAATGCTAAGATTACAATAGTGAAAAATTTAGATAAGGATAATAAATAATGATTGACGAAAAACAGTTCTATGAACTTATGGAATCGGAGAAAATCACTCAGAAAACAACTGAATTAAAAGTTCTCTTATCCAGTGATAAACTTGATGAAAAATATGTTATGCCATTGATAAAAGGATTAAGTGATTCAGACTGGCTTGTACGTAAATTATCAGCTGATACTTTGATAAAGTCTTTACTAAGTAATTCGGTAGCTTCTCTAAGACAATTGCTTGACAGCAATAATGTTGATGAAAGATACTGGTCTCTTAAACTTATCGGGCTTGCAAATGATCTGGAATCGGAAGCAAAACTTACAGAATTGGCTGAAAATGATACTGATATAGAAATAAGAGTCTTTGCAGCAATGTCATTAGCTAGAATGGGGAAAATTCATGGTATCAAAAAGTTATTTTCTTTTCTCGCGAATCAATCATGGAATATAAGGAACAAGGCTGCTTATTCACTAAAAAAACTTGGCAAACAATGTCTGCCATATCTTATTTCTGGATTACAAAGCAATCATAGAGATATATCGTTCTGGTGTTATCAGATCCTGAGGGATCTTGAATTGGATGATAATGGATATTATATTAAACTCCTTGACCATGAAAATCCAAAGGTCCGCACAATGATATGCAAGTTACTTGGCGGGAAACCTGATCCAGGAATTCTGAAATTATTATTCAAAAAATTGTGTGATCAGAACTGGGTTGTTAGAAATGAAGCAAAAAGTGCAATTGTAAGGATTATTGGAGATCGCTATATTCAATTTAGAAATGAACTCCTGACTATTATAAAATCAGGTAATCAGGATTTTAAATACTGGGGAGTCAGGATACTTGTTAATATTGGTGAAAAGGCTTTTAATGATCTGTTTGCTCTTTTGACCAGCGAAGATATTTATATAAAAAACTTTGCATCTAAATATATTGGAAAAACAAAGAATGTAAAAGCTATTGATCAGTTATTCCTGAATCTTGGTGATACGAATATGGAAGTCAGGGAATCTGCTTTTGAGTCTTTGTTGTATTATGATGCTGAAACGCTGGATAAATATATTCAGGAATATCTGAATCATGCAAATGATGATATTGCATGGAACATCACAAATCTTATTGGAGAACTTGGTGGAGAAAAATATAAATTCCTGATTAAATACCTCAAAGATGGTACTGACCAGCAGAGACTCTGGAGTTCTTTTGCACTCAGACATTTTAATTATTCTGATGTGTTACTGGAATTGATTAAATGTCTTAAAGATGAATACTGGCCTGTCAGGGAAACTGCATACTATTCATTGATTCATATGAAAGAGTTTGCTGCAGATGAATTACTTCAAAACCTGAGAAATGAAAATTCTGATATTGTATTCTGGAGTAAAAAAGCTCTTTTGAACCAAATTCCTATGGTTACCAATAGAATTTGTTTTCACCTAAGCAAAGGTAATGAAGATATGCGTTTTTTTGCAGCGGACGCTGCAAAGAATCTTCGTATTGAAGGAGCAATTCCAGATCTGTTGAACTCATTAATGGATGGAAATGAATGGGTAAGAAAACTTGCATTGGAAGCGATTTTAATTATGGGAAAACTTGATGAAATTGAAAAGATAAAAGATAAATTCCCGCCTGGACTTAAAAAAGATATGGAAAAGTTGATTCTTGAACATCGAGGAGTCGATATAAATCCGCAAATAGAAAGGATGAGATTTGCAGATGAGGAAGGAAAAAAAGAAATTCTCAAAGAACTGCTCGAACTTGGAGATGTTATCCTTGATGATTTGCAGAAAATATTGATGGATGAAACTGATGAGCAGATGAATATATGGCTCAGGCGTTTGATAAGAGCCATAGAGACTGGAAGCGAATTCGGTTTAATGTTTTAATATGCTTGAAACACTTTTGGATTTTTCATTATATATAAAGAACAGGACATCAAAATATTTTAATTTCGTCAAAGAATCTGAAGAAACTGAAATACAACCATCTGTAAATGAAATAATCACTCGATGTAATCATAAAAAATATGAACCTGGTCAGAATAAGGATAAAGTTCAAAAAACTATTGAATTATGCAGTAAAAAAAATATTTCTATTATTCCTTACTATGATCCACGTTATCCCGAGCTCCTGAAAAATATTTATGACCCTCCGCTAATTCTATACGTAATGGGAACATTGAAACTGAACGCGGTTTCTATTGGTATTGTAGGCGCTAGAAAATGCTCATTATATGGTAAAAAGGTTGCGTTTGCGTTTGGCGAAAGGCTTGCGCAGGCAGGATGCTCAATAATAAGTGGCCTTGCCTATGGAATTGATGCAAATGCACACCTGGGGGCTCTGAAATGTGATGGGCATACAATTGCTGTATTAGGATGTGGAGTTGATATACCATACCCTAAAAGAAATGCGGATATTTACGATAGAATAATTGAGAAATCCGGGGGAATCGTTAGCGAATTACCACCAGGAAGTAGAATCAGTAAACATAATTTTCCTCTCAGAAATCGAATAATAAGTGGCCTGTCAAGAGGAGTTGTAATTGTGGAAGCCGCAGAAAGGTCAGGTGCATTGATCACTACGAGATGTGCTTTAGAGGAAGGGCGGGAAGTTTTCTCAGTTCCTGGTCCAATTACTTCATCTGTCAGTGTTGGAACAAATCGACTTATAAAGATTAGTGGCGCAAAACTAGTAACCAGTATTCAGGATGTTTTAGAGGAATTTAGTTTGACAGATGATAAATATTTTGATAAATTGCACAATGCACTTCCTGAAACAGAATGCAGGATTTTGTCAAACATTCCTTATACTGCTGATACAGCTTTAGATGTTGATTGTCTTTCGAGAATGTTGGATATTCCAGTTAGGGAGTTACTGTTAAAAGTATTTGAATATGAAAACGATGGTTTAATTAGCCGAACAAATGGAAATAAATTATATAGAATAAAATAGGATGGAAAATTATGGTAAAGAAAAAGAAACTCTTGATTGTCGAATCTCCAAATAAAATAAAGACATTAAAGAAAATACTTGGAAAAGACTATGAAGTGAAAGCTTCTGTAGGTCATGTTATTGATTTGCCTCAGACAAAACTTGGAGTTGATCTGAAAAAAAATTATGAACCGCAGTATACTTATATAAGAGGGAAGAAGAAAATTATTCAGGAATTAAAAAAATGTGCTGAATCCTGCGATGAAATTTTACTTGGTCCCGACCCTGATCGTGAGGGTGAAGCTATTTCATGGCATCTTGCACGTGAACTTGGAATACCTGAAGGAAAACCATGTCGCGTTACTTTTAATGCTATTACTACTCGGGTAGTTACCGAAGCGTTAAAGAATGTTACGCCAATTGATATCAATAAAGTAAATGCACAGCAGGGAAGAAGGATTCTTGATCGTTTGATGGGGTATCTTGTTAGTCCAATATTATGGGTGAAATTGATGAGAGGACTTTCTGCTGGTAGAGTTCAAAGTGTAGCATTGTATTTTCTTGTAAAACGGGAAGACGAGATTTTTATTTTTGTACCTGTTGAATTCTGGAAAATAATAGGACATTTTAAAAGTGATGATAAAAATATTATTCAGGCGGATATGACTCATTTCAAGAAGAAAAAAGTTAAGCTTGAAAATAGCACTGATGTAGAAAATATTATTAAAAGTATAGAAAAAGCAACACCATTTGTTAGCAGTATTAATAGTACTATTGCAAAACGTAAACCACCGGTACCATTTAAAACAAGTACTCTTCAGCAGGAAGCTTATTCACGGCTTGGGTTTTCTCCACGTAAAACCATGTCAGTTGCACAAAAACTTTATGAAGGTGTCGAACTTGGAACTCAGGGTCAAGTTGCATTGATTACCTATATGAGATCAGATTCAACAAGAATCGAATCAGAAGCAGAAGATAATATTAAAAAATTTATATCAGAAAAATATGGTGAAGAATATCTTGCTAAGAACCAGGATAGTCGTGCAAAAAAATCAAAATCGAAAGTAAAAGTACAGGATGCACATGAAGCGATTAGACCAATCACTATTGAGACTATTCCTGAAGATATTTCTTCATACCTTACAAGTGATATGAGCAAACTCTATGATCTGATATGGCGCAGAACAACAGCTTCATTCATGTCAGAGACACAGATCAGACGTTTTACTTTAAAAATAACTCAAGGTGAAGCCGAATTTAAAATTTTAAGTGAAACAATAGAATTCCAGGGATATAACAAGGTCTACAACAATGTTTCTGTTAAAGAAAATCCTGGAGTTGAAAAGTTAACTGTTAATCAGGAGTTAAGTACTGAAAAATTTGATAAACTCCAGAATTTTACCCAACCAAAACCTCGTTATTCTGAAGCATCATTGATCAAAGAACTTGAAGAAAAAGGTATTGGAAGACCATCTACTTATGCTTCAATCGTTGGAACTTTATATGAAAGAGCATATGCCAGCAGGTTTGAAAAAAGAATGAGACCTACTGATCTGGGAATTATTGTATCCCGGATGCTGGATAAAAATTTTACAACTATTATCAATGAAGATTTTACTGCCCATATGGAAAAAGATCTTGATTTGATAGAAAATGGTAAAATGGAATGGAAAAATGTTATCGATGAATTTTATCAGAAATTGAATAAAATCATTAAACTTGCTGAAAAAGAAATTCCTCGAGTACTTATAAAAACTGATCAGAAATGTGAAAAATGCAAGAAAGAAATGTATTTAAAATTTGCTGTTACTGGAAAATTTCTTGCCTGTTGTGGATATCCTAGATGTAAGAATACCGTAGCATTACCTGAAGATGAACTTTTTCTAGTTGGAGTATCTGATTTTGATTCTGATATAGTAAAGATTGAAGATAAGCTGGAAAAAATTACTCAAAAGACAGTCGAAAGTGTTGATACTGGACAGAAATGTGAAAAGTGTGGAGAAAGCATGGTGCTTAAAAATGGACGTTACGGAGCATTTATGGCGTGTAGTTCTTATCCAAAATGTAAAAACACTAAACCTATTCCAAAAACACTCGGCATGAAGTGTCTGAAAGAAAACTGTGAAGGCGAAATCGTAATCAGAAGAACCAGAAAAGGAAAAAGGTTTTATGGATGTTCTGAATATCCAAAATGCGACTATGTATCCTGGACTAAACCACAGATAAAAAATAATGATACGGAAGATAAAAAAGACGATAAAATTCCAGATAAGAAATAATGGAATCTTTTAAATTAAGTATTATTGGAGCCGGACTTGCGGGGTGCGAAGCAGCTTTATTCATGTCACGACATGGTTTTGAAGTAACTTTATATGAAGCAAAACCGGATTATATTTCTCCGGCTCACAGCCTTGGTTCTCTTGCGGAACTGGTTTGTTCTAATTCTCTTGGTTCAACTGTAGGTTCAAGTTCTTCGGCCTCACTTGTAAAAGAATTAAAGATTCTTGGCTCAGAGCTTATTTCTGTAGCTGAAACTTGTATGGTTCCTGCTGGAAATGCAATCGCAGTAGACAGAAATGCTTTTTCGAAAAAGGTTACAGAAAAAATCAAAGCCTCTGGAATCAAATTGATAAACAGGGAAATTACGGATTTAACTGATATACCTAAGCCTGTATTGATTTCCACCGGCCCAATGACATCACCTGCATTTTCAGAATCTCTTCAACAAATGTTAGATGACGAAAACTCAAACCTATCCTATTTTGATGCTTCTGCTCCGATATTGACAAGAGCTTCTTTAGATGAAAATGAAGGCTTCTGGAAAGGTCGTTACCAGGATGATAATCATGATTATTTTAACGCAGTGCTTGATAAACCAACATATTTAAAATTTAGAGAAGAACTTATTAATAGTGAAAAGGTTGAACTCAAGGATTTTGAAAAAGGTAATTTATTTGAAGGATGTCTTCCAATAGAAGAATTGGCCAGACGAGGCGAGGATACAATGCGCTATGGACCGATGAAACCTGTTGGACTCAGATTTCCAGGTACTGAAGTAACTCCACATGCGGTAGTTCAATTACGAAGAGAAGATACTAACGGAGATTTATTGAATCTTGTTGGGTTTCAAACAAGATTAAAATGGGGTGAGCAGAAAAGAGTTTTCAGTTTGATTCCTGCTTTTCGAAATGCTGAATTTATACGTTATGGGGTAATGCATAAAAATATATTTATTAATTCTTCGAGATTACTTCAAAAGACTATGAATCTTAAAAGTGATGAAGATATTTTTTTTGCAGGTCAGATTACTGGAACCGAAGGATATGCTGAATCTATTGCATGTGCATTTGCAGTGTCTGTTTACATTATTCAGAAATACAAAAAAAATACTCAAATGTTATTTCCAGAAACAACATTAACAGGATCTTTGTTAAATTATGTTACATCTTCATCAGAAAAAACTTTTCAACCTATGAAGGCAAATTATGGACTTTTAGAGCATCCCTATAGAAAAACGCGACCAAAGAGATTAAGGAAAGAAAAATTATCACAATTTGTACAGGATGAAATGAAAAGTTTTCTTAA
>DAOVTB010000223.1 GCA_030633305.1 Candidatus Muiribacteriota bacterium | reverse complement strand
TCTTGATCTTGTGAAATTTATTAAAGGTGTTCCATCACTTGCAAACCAGGATGTTATTATGATTACTAGTGATACAGATGCAAGTCTTCTTACAGATGCAGTAAAAGCAGGTATATATGCATTTATTATTAAACCAGTTGAAATTGAAACTTTGTATTCTAAAATGCTTTCCCTATCTGAGGTGCGTGGTTTACAGGCTCCTGTTATTCCTACAGAACAGGAACAGTCAGAAGAATCAAGTGAAGAAGTAGTTCTTTCAAGGAATGTTGATATAGATGATCCTATTCTTTTTAGAATTGTGGATAAATGGGGCTCACTGCCAGATAACATTAAAAACGGTATTATTAAATTAATTGAATCAGTTCAATAGTTTCAAGCTTCCATTTTTTTTTCGAAAAACAGGGTTGAGCCAAAGCTTCTTGATTCAAAATTATCGGATAAACAGAACAGGTTTTCTGAAGCTCCGATTATTAAAATCCCTTTGTCGGTGAGTATGTTCAAGAGCTGCTTTAGTATATTTTGCTTAGTTTCTCTGTCAAAATATATCAGGATATTCCTGCAGAATATTATGTGAAACCCTTCAAGCATCATAAATGATTTCACAATATTTATTTTTCTGAATTCAACTATATCCCTGATTTTTTCTTTTATAATCCAATCATTCCCTTCTTTATTGAAGTATTTTACTTTGCGTTCATCAGAAATTCCCCTCTTAATTTCAATGTCATTATATTGTGCAGATTCAGCTTTTAAAAGGACATCTGAAGAAATATCTATTCCTAGAATATTAAAGTCTTCAATTTTTATTTTAGAAATAAAGCAGTTAGCCTGTACATATTCGTGTGCTGCCATCGCAATTGAATAAGGTTCCTGTCCGGTTGAGCATCCGATGCTGAGTATATTTATTTTGCATTGTGAGTCCTCACCATTTATGTTTGTACAGAATTTAGGGAAAATATGCTTATGGAGTGTTTCGAATGGGTGGTCATCCCTGAAAAATAGAGTTTCGTTTGTTGAAATTGCAGCAATAATTTCGTGTTCCAAATTACTATTGCTGGAATATGCAAGTCTGTCATATAATTCCATGAAAGAATTAAGATTTAATTTTTTGATTATTGGCATTAGTCTTTGCTGGATCAAGTATTTTTTTTCAATAGGAAGGCATATACCACTTTTTCTATGGATGTATTCAGATAAAACATTAAATTCTTCTGTAGTAATTTCCATATCTTAACTCTTTTTCAACAAGCTTTTGATTTTTCCAGATATTTTACCAAGTGGAAGGGTTGAATCTACAAATCCTGCTGCAATTGCATTTCTAGGCATTCCCCAAACTACACTGGAATTTTCATCTTGCGCAATAACGAACGCACCTTCTCTTTTTAATGGCCTTAAACCTCTTGTGCCATCAGCTCCCATTCCTGTCATAATAATGACAATAACATTACCACCATAGATTTTCTGTGCTGATCTGAACATTACATCGATAGAAGGCTTTAGACCATTTTCAGGTGGATTATCACTGATTGATGTTACAACTTCGTTTTTTAAATTTCTTTTTAAAAGAAGATGTTTGCCACCAGGAGCAATGTATACATTGTTTTCCTGAACCTTAACCATATGAGAGGCTTCAGATATAGTTGCTTTATCACAACGTTTATTGAGGTTGTTTGCAAGTGATAGAGTAAATTGAGGCGGCATATGCTGTACTATGAAAACTGGTAGTTTTGTTAATTTTGTTAATTTTGGGAGTAATACTTGAAGAGCTTCTGGGCCACCTGTTGAAACGCCTATAAGAATGGCTTTGTAATCACTGGCTATTTTTTTAATTTCAGAAATTGGATTACATACTGGAGTGATTTTTTCCTTGATTCCAAACTTTTTTCCCATATATGAATTTATCTTTTTCAAAAGAGTAGAGCTTAATATATTAATAGTTTTCTCGGGGGAGTCCTGTGCTGTCTTAGTAATGAAATCAAATGCTCCTGATTCGAGTGCTTCTATTGTGATCTCGGTTCCTTCAACAGACAGGCTACTTACCATTATTACGCCGATATCTGCAATATCTTGATTTTTCTTATTAAATTCCATTATGCCTTTTAATGTTTCAATACCATCCATTTCCGGCATCTCGATATCAAGTGTTATTATATCAGGAATTTCTTTATTATTAATGAAATCGATAGCTTCAACTCCATTCCAAACAGACCCAACAATATTAATAAGCTTGTCTTTTTGTAAGGCTTTTGAAATGATGTTGCGATAAAATCTTGAATCATCAACAATAAGTATTTTTATATCTTTCAGCATCATACTTTTTCAATTACAAATTTCTTCAATTCTGAATGAAGTTTCTCAGAAATTGCCGAGAGTTCTTTTGATCTTTTGAGAAGTTTATCTGAACCTATGGTGTTGTTTTGAGCGCTGTTACTTACTGTCTGGATACGTTCTGCAACATCATTTGCCCCGATTGCAGCTTCACCGATATTAGTTGACATATCCGTTGTTCCTTTGGCTATTTCAGAAATAGATGCAGCAATATTTGCAGCACTTTTATTTGCATCAATAACATTATAGGAGATCTCATTAGAAGCTTTAGTCTGCATTTCAACGGCATTTGAAATAGTAGAAACCGATTCATTAATTGTGTTTATTATCTCTGCTACATTGTCTATAACTTTTACAGCATTATCAGTATTACCCTGAACACCCTTTATTCTAGATGCGATATCTTCAGCGGCCTGTGCACTCTGATTAGCAAGTTCCTTAATCTCTTTGGCAACAACAGCGAATCCTCTACCTGCTTCACCAGCGGAAGCTGCTTCGATTGTTGCGTTTAAAGCCAGAAGATTTGTTTGTTCTGCAATTCGTTTAATCACTTCAGTGACTTTTCCGATTTCATTTGCAGCATTTCCGAGATCCTTCATTGTGTCTGTTGCGGTTTTGGACATATTCATTGCTGTTTCTGCAACAGTTGAAGCATCATTGGCACAATTAGTAACATTTTCAATGTATCTAACCATTTCCTCAATTGCTTCTGCTACTACGTTCATATTTTGGGACATCTGTGTTGCTCCACTTGAAACAGTTGTAAGGTTTACACTGATTTCTTCAGCCGTTGAAGCCATGCTGTTTGTTGAACGTGACATCTCTTCTGTTGTACATGCAACATTTTCAGCCTGATTTGATGTTTCAGATGATTCAGCATGCATTTTTTCAGATATTATTCTAAGTTTTTCAGAAGCATTATCAAGATCTCCAGCATCTTCTCTGATATTATGTATTAGCTCAGACAGGTTTTTAATCATTTCGTCAATTTTATTTTTCATGAATATAAAATTTTCATGAGATTCAGCTATAGTATCGTTCTTTTCAGAAATATCATACTCCACACAAAAATTTCCACTTGATAGTTTACCAAATAAATCAGTGAGTTTTTTAATTTCATTTTTCTGGAAAGAAGAAACGCACTGAACTTGCTCCTGGAGATTTTTTACTTCAGTCATATCGATTATAAATTCAACAGCTCCAATTATTTGCTGTCCTTCAGGTTTAGACTTATCTTTGAGACAGCACGCTGATTTTGATAATTTGAGTTCTTCACCTTTTATATTAAATGCTTTTGCCTCTGTTCTTACTATTTCTCCACTCGTCATTGACTTTGCACATGAACAGTTTTTTGTTTTACATACGGCTGAATTTAAAATAGCGTGACATTTTTTTCCCATTACATCTTTTGGTTCCGTTCCAAGAAGTTGACACAGAGCTCTTGTCATATAGAGAATATTAAATTTCTTATCAATAAAAAAAACATTAAATGCATTTAAATGACTCAATAATACAGCGCTGATAATATTCGTATTCATGAGCATGGGTTGAAATTCAGGATCAACATTATCTAAATTCCCTGTTTCAGTCATTTTTCCTTCAAGAATACAGTTTTTTAATGATAAAACTTCATTATTTAGATTGGAAATTGAATTATCAATTGACTTTCGGATAAAATATCCCGACATAAGGCAGATGAAAATTGCAGCAAGGCAATATCCAATAAAAACCCGCCTTTGCTTTTCAATGTAAACAAGTACTGCAATCCTGTTTTTCTTTATAGTGATATTGTTTTTTTCAGATGTACCCTGATGTTTGACTGATTCAAAAGACGCATCATAACGTTTTATACTCTGATATATTCCATGAGTAATACCATTATACGCTGTCAGTAAAAGTACAATCATTAATGAACATAATATGAAACCTCCGACTATCCTCCAACCTATCTTGATATGACTTAGCATATTGATTTAATCTCCCTTTTCATTTATTGTAAGTAATTTTTCTTTCACTGCATTTAACAACTTTTCAGCTGTAAGAATTACCATAAGTCTGTCTTTAAGTTTACACGTTCCCGAAATGATATTCTCTAAAGATGATGCTTTTTCCAAGCTTGTTCCTGTTTCAGATTTTCTGTTTTCCTCGATCATTTCTTCACCGACCTCAGCGATATCACCAAGCCTGTCGACAAGAATTCCAAATGATTCAATAACTGAAGTCTTGAAAATAAGTAGTTTTGAGTTTTCATCCAGTTTTTTTTCTTCAAATCCCAGTAATTTTGATAAACCTAAAATCAGAAAAATTTCGCCTCTGATATTTACATATCCTTTGATTTCTTCTGGAGCATGTGGAATAGGGGTAAATTGTATTTCTGTGATAATTTCCTTAACTTCCAGAATATTTACACAATAAAGTCTGTCTGAAATCCAGAAAGTACAGAATTGGCGTTTTTTATCATTAGTTATATTTTCATTCATTATTAAGTATCTTTTCAAATTTATTTGTAGATGACAATATTTCACTTATTTTTTTTATCAGATTTTCTCTGTCAATTTTTAATTCAAATCCTTTAAATTCAAGTTTCCTGGCTTTTTCTCTATCCTGTATTGTGGTTGTGTCCAAATCATCAAGTCCAATTACTGGAATTTTTGAATATTCAGGTTGTTGTCTGATATTTGCAACAAATTCCCAACCATTCATTATTGGCATATGTATATTGGTTATAATCAAATGAGTTTTTTTTAGTTTAAGTTGATCAAGTGCTTCCTGTCCATTGGCTACAATTGTCAAATCATAATTTTCAGGTTTTAGATATGCAACAAGTAGTTTTTTGTAAAATGGATCGCTTTCAATTAAAAGAATATTAATCTGTTCAGGGTTTGTCATTTTTAATTCTCTTTTTTCTCTGAACCATGAAGATTCTGCTTTTTCGATCAGACTATATAGTTCGAGTAAAAGTGTTGTATGAGCATTTATTATAGATGTTCCAACTACTCCGGTTTCAATATATCCGGAATCTGACATATTGATATGTGTTTTTTCAATATTTATAACATTTGATATCAATATTCCAATCTGTGGTTCGATATTTTTAGGTAGAATAACAGACATTTCTTTATTCTCTATGCATGGAGACACGTCCAGAACTTGCTCAAGCCTAAGAATTCGAGTTGATCTGCCATCAATAATTATATATTCCTTGTCTCCAATAATATCTATATCTGACATTAAGATTCTTTCAATCCTGCGTACAAATGGTAGAGGAATAGCAAAATGTTCATTTTTTCCACTTTCAAAGAGCAGTATTGTTTCCAGTTTTCCTATAGACTGAACTTTCTGAATATCTTCATATTTTTTTAAATAGCTGCTGAATGCAATCCTTGCGAATCTGGCGATTCCATCAATATTGAGAATAAGTACTACTTTTCCATCACCCATGACAGTTGCGCCTGAAAAACAGATTAATTTTTTCATCGATGAATGCAGAGGTTTTATAACAATTTCTTCCGTTCCTTCTATCTCATCAATAATTAAACCAAACCTGTTAGAACCAACTTTGACAACGGCAAAATTCAGGGACTGTCGTAAAACATTCTGTTCTTTATTTTGATCATTCTCTGTAAATTCATCGTATTTTTTTTTCTGTTCAAGTCTGTATTTTTCGGTAATCTCAGAGACGGTTATATCATTGAAGGGTGTTTTTCTATCAAGTACTTCTGATAATCGAACAAGTGGTAATAATTTGTTTCTGAGTCGGTATATTTCAAAATTACCTGCACATTCAATTTTTGTTCTAACATCATCATCATAAAGGCATATAAGCTCTTCTAAATTTATCTGAGGTATAGCATAGCGAAAACCATCAACACGGACAATAAGGCATGGAATGATAGCAAGTGTAAGCGGCATTCTAAGATGAACAGTTGTGCCTTTTCCTTGAATCGATTTTAATTCAATGCTGCCCCCGACTTTTTCGATAGCATTCTTGACTACATCCATTCCAACTCCGCGACCAGAAACATCACTGATTTTATCAGCTGTTGAAAATCCTGGTTGAAAAATTAAAGAATATAATTGTTTTTCGTTCATCTGATTGAGTTCGGATTCAGATTTCATACCTTTTTCGATTGCTTTTCTTTTTATTGCAACTGTGCTGATACCTTTACCATCATCTGAGATAACAATATTTATCTGGCCACCTTTATGAAAGGTTTCAATCGATATTTTTCCAATAGGTGATTTCCCGGCATTAATTCGTATTTCCGGCATTTCAATACCATGATCACAGCAATTTCTTATCAGGTGTGGTATAGGTTCTGCAAGTGCTTCTAGAACACCTTTATCTAATTCTACATCACTGCCGATTATGGAAACCTCAAACTGTTTATCCAGTTTTTTTTCAAGTTCTCTGATTATTCTGGGTATTTTCCCGAAAATTTTTCCGATTGGCTGCATTCGGGTTCTCATGATAGATTCCTGTATTTTAGTAGTTACAAGATCAAGCTGTTGAACAATAGAACGAAAAATTGGATCAGAACGGTCAACATTTAATAACTGCTGATTTCGTATCAAAACCAGTTCCCCTGCAAGTTTCATGAGTTGGTCAAGTGTATCGACATTGATCCTGATTGTTTCTGTAAT
>DAOVTB010000275.1 GCA_030633305.1 Candidatus Muiribacteriota bacterium | reverse complement strand
GATAATAATTTTGATTTACCAAAAGTTATCGTTGAAAAATCAATCCCCCCTGTCAATCCTGGAATTGAAGGAAAACCTGGTATTGAAGGTATAGGTATATTTATCGGAAAACCAGGTATTGAAAGTCCCCCGGAAAATACAAAAGTTGAAATACCGAATAAAAATAGCAAGACTCCTAAAAGGAACTTCTTTTTCCTCATTATTCACTCCTTTATAAAAAAAAATTTGTTTCAATATAAGGTGCCAAGGCACTTGAATTCTACTTCTTCACATTTCTAAAAAGAATTAAAGTCCATCTGGGACCAGTACTAACTATTTTATAATTGATTTTCTACTGTTAATATTATAATCTCTTTATTAACTTTATGTAAAATTAATAAGAGGTTTATATGAAAAAATCATTAATTGTCAACATTTCTCAACTAGCCACAGTCCAGAACACTACTTCTCCAATTACTGGGGACTATGCTAAAAAACTTGCTATTTACTCAGATGTAAAACTTGAAATATCTGATGGAAAATTTTCACGAATAATTTTAAATGATGAAAAAATTGATTTAGCTGAATATAATGAGATAATCGATGCAGAACATCAATGTGTGCTGCCAGGACTCGTAGATTCTCATACTCATTGTGTTTTTCCTGCTTACAGAGATGATGAATTTGATCTCAGGTTAAAAGGTGCAACATATCTTGAAATACTGGAAAATGGCGGTGGGATTTTAGCAAGTTCTGATAAATTAAGTAAAACCTCTGCAGATCAGCTTTTAACTGATTTGATTAAGCGACTCGATACAATGATTTCTTATGGTACAACCTGCGTGGAAATAAAAAGTGGATACGGTTTAAGTTTTGATAATGAAATTAAAATGCTTGAAGTAATCAGAGAAGCAAACAAAAAACATATTATAGATATAGTTCCAACTTTCATGGGAGCCCATGCAATACCTGGAAATTTTAAGGGTAACACAAAGGGATATATTAGTGAAATCAAACGAATGATAGATGAGGTATCAGAAAAAAAACTTGCTGTTTTCAACGATATTTTCTGTGAAAAAGGAGTGTTTTCTGTAGATGAAAGCCGCGAAATACTTGAATATGGAAAATCAAAAGGACTTCTTCCTAAAATACATGCAGATGAAATCGTTCCTTTAGGTGCAAGTGAACTTGCATGTGAAGTAGGAGCTATCAGTGCTGAACATCTTTTGGCAACAACTGATAAATCTATAGAAATGCTTTCAGAGTATGGTGTAATAGCAAATCTTTTACCAGTAACAGCCCTTTTTCTAATGAAAGAACCTGCCCGAGCTCGTAAATTTATTGAAAGTAATTGTGCTGTTGCGATTTCTTCCGATTGCAATCCAGGTTCATCAATGACAGAATCAATGCAGCTTGTTATAGCCATCGCCTGCTTGAATATGAAATTAACTATTGAAGAAGCAATTGTAGCCGCAACTTTTAATGCCGCGTGTGCGATTGATAAACAACAAGTCCTTGGATCAATCGAACCTGGAAAACAAGCTGACTGTATTATAATACGTGGAGATAATTATAGAATACTCCCATATCATATTGGTATGAACAATGTTTCAGGAGTTGTAAAAAAAGGTAATTATCTGAGAATACCTTCTCTGGTCACAATTAACTAATCTGGAAACTGAATATAATATTCAGCATCTTTAATTTCTATTTTGAGAACATCAAGCTTTGGTATTCCAAAATAACCTGCTGAATAAGTGTTTTCACCTGATTTAATATTAAACTTCATTCCATGATGTTCGCAACGAATCTCAGAAAGACCGCATAACTCAACGTTACCCATTTTTCGTGACTGATGCGGACATAAATTTTTAAATGCATAGTAATTGTCATTTTCTTTAACTACAATAATGCTTGTTTCTTCAGTTAAATCCATTATCCGAACTTCTCCAGATTCCATATCAGAAATGTTGAGTTTATGTTTTTCCATTTTTGACTCCAATTATGGTTTTCATATAATTATATTATGGTATTGGACAGGCACATGGGCCTGTCCCTACAGCTTTATACATCCACTTTATAATATTCATGTCCATCTTCAATGATTTTTACAATATCACCATTATTCATTAAGCGTTCCAGTTCATTTGATATCGCTATCTTTTCACAACCGATAGAACAGAATAGATCATCAATTGTTGCTGGTCGTCTTTGAATATAGTTCATGATTTTTTCTTTTATATCTTTTTCATGGCAATTCTGAATTTTAACTTTCAAATATTGATGTTCAATTAATTCTGCACCAAGAAATTCCGCGATCTTTTTTAGTTTTGCTTTATTCACAGTCTTGACTTGTTTTTCCGTTCCTGGTCTATGTAAAGTATTAACCTGATAAATGGTGTATTTGATTTTTGAAGCAATTTTTCTTATAACTTCCAATTCTTCTCTGCCATCATTTATTCCCGGAACTACGAATGTTTCCAACCACAATTCACCTTTATAATGTTGGGAAAATTCAATCAGACCATAAATATAATCCTCAAAAATGATATCTTTATGCGGTCTGTTAATCAATTCAAAGATTTTTTTAGTACCAGCATCCAGAGATGGTATTACAATATCAAACTTTTGCAATTCCCGACAGAGAACAGGATCACTCATTGTTGTTCCATTTGTAAGGATTACGGTAGTAAAATCAGGCCAAACTTCATTAAGATAATCAATTACTTTTACAAAAGCTGGATTTAAAGTAGGTTCTCCACTACCACCAAATGTTAGTTTGATTTCTAAACTGCAATCGGGCAAAAAATTGGCCAATTCTTTGATCAATTCTTCTGAAGAAACATATTCAAAATAGTCTAAAGTCAGGTTTTCAGTTTTACCGACTTCGCAGTAAATGCAATCAAGTGAACAGATACTTTTTTTTAGAAAATCTATCCCGAGTGACATCCCAAGTCTTCTAGACGGCACCGGACCAAACAGATATTTATATACCATATTAAAATGAACTTAAAACTTCTTTCTGGTCTATAACCTTCATAATCATAAGGGCTGAATTCTCAAACAACTTTAAAACTTCCGTCTTACTGCCGTCTTTATCAAATAAAGCAACAACAGGTCTGATAATCGATCTTTTATCAGTACTCAGAACCTTTGCTACTCGCCCATCATTAAGTACAATGAAAGTCCCAGGTGGGTAAAGTGAAAATGTTTTTATGAACATATTTACAATTTTAGGATCATAATATTTGCCTGAAAGATTAATTATTTCTTTGATTGCTTCATATGGAGTCTTTTTTTGTTTATAAGATCTGTTAAAGATCATCGCTTCAAAAGAATCAATAATGGAAAATAACCGGGCATAATTGTTAATTGCTCTGTCATTTTTTCCTTTTGGATAACCACCACCACCTTTGAACTTTTCGTGGTGTTCATAAGCAAGCATAGAATATCCTCTAAACTGTGGATGTGAATTCAGTATGTATGAACCATAACCAGGATGTTCTTCAATAATGAGTTTTTCCGACGGTTTTAATTCATTTGAATGATCCCATATACTCCGATCAAGATAAATCATTCCTATATCATGAAACATTGCAGAAACGGCAAGATAATAGAGAACATTATCAGGAAGTTTGTTTTCACAACCATAAAAAAGAGTAAGAAGTGATGTATTTAATGAATGCTGCCAGATATATGTACTGGACATCTTTATCCTCAAAAGTAATTCAAGAATACCTGGACTGTTTTCAACTTCTGAAATCAATTTATATATTTTTTTCTGAAATTTCTTATAGTCAATTTTTTTACCACTAAGAATATTTCCGGTAATATTAGTCATATAACCGACGTAATCTTCATAAAATTCAGCACTGAAATCATTTTTTGTTATTTTTCGAACTTCACTGAGTTCGATAATTGAATTTTCAATTTTTTTAAGTTCAGCTTCAGAATCTTCTGCAATATCTGATTCAAATTTGCTATTTTTTATAACAGTATCAGCCTCTTGAAATAATTGATGAAGAACTTTTTTTTCAGGAACAAAATCATTATCCTCGATACTTTTAAGTTCATGTGGTTTGCAGATATTTCCACTCATTTCTTCTGGTTCAGATTTTTCCTGATCAGAATTCAGGGTTTTTAATACCTTTCTGTATTCTGACATTTCAAGTTTCAATATTTTAAGGATATTCAACAAACGTTTTTCTTCTTCTGCATCATTTTGCTCATGAAGTTCACTAATTACATGTTTTTTAAAAAACGAGTAGAACTTTTCCTTTAAAAAGTCCTCCATTCTATCTCTTAGATTATAGTAATATTCACACCTTTTAAGTTTAACAATGAATCTTTTTGCATAGACTTTATTCAAAAAATAACTTCTATTCTGTCCAAGAAAATTCAGGATCATAAGATCGTGAAAGTAATTAGCTCCGAAGTGATCTAGAAGAATTTCGAATATCTTCTCGTTATTTACATACAAATTCGCATATTTATAAAGTATATCCTTAACATTTATGTTCTCATTATTCAAAAGAGAAATATAATTACTTTCCTTAATGAGCAGTTCATTTTTTAATATCTGACGGCAGACTTCTCGGACTTCGTCTAAATCATAAAATTGTGGTGAAGAAATGATTTTAAGCCATTTCTTTTTTGATTCCAAATCATAGGGATAAATACAAACTGTCTGGAAATTATTCTCTTTCAGAAAATCAATATCTCCTGTATACATGATTCTCTCTTTCCAGAAAACACAATTTCCTTCAGCATCTACCAAGTCAACTGCCAGGATACTTCCATTTGTTATATCATCTACTGCGACTGTTAATAATTTGACTGATTTCTTCATATCCCCTAATTATATACATTAAAGTGCATATGACAACCTTTTTCTAGAATTTATTTTTTTCTATTTTATTTAATTTGCTCTTGTTATTCGACTTATCAACAAGATAGAATGATACAAAATGCTTATTACCACTTAAGAAATAAAGATTTAAATCGATT
>DAOVTB010000338.1 GCA_030633305.1 Candidatus Muiribacteriota bacterium | reverse complement strand
CGCCCTTCTCGATGGCCACGCGCTTCCACCGGAGGATGGCCGCCTCCTGCACGCCGAACTTCATCTGGGCCTGCTTGATCGTCATCCCGCCAGGAAGTCCGAGTAAGTGAACGAGGTCATACACGTTCGTCATCATCGTGTCCCGTGGACCCTTCGCCTTCCTTGGGATTTTGAAGTTCTCAACAAGAACATTAAGTACATTTGGAGAAACAAATGCTGGCAAAGTTGGTCCAAGTCTGATGTTTTTGATTCCAAGGTGAAGAAGTGCAAGAAGTACAGTAACTGCCTTCTGCTCATACCATGAAATGATAAATGAAAGTGGAAGATCATTTACTCCACAGTCAAATGCACCTGCAAGTGCTACTGCTATCTGAATTGCTGAATAAGAATCATTACACTGTCCAACATCGAGAAGACGAGGAATTCCACCGATATCACCAAAATCAAGCTTGTTGAATCTGAATTTACCACATGCTAAAGTTAATATTACTGTATCATCTGGAGTTGCTTCAGCAAATTCTGTGAAATAATTTCTTCCACTCTTTGCACCATCACATCCACCTACGAGGAAGAAATGTTTGATTGCTCCGCTTTTTACAGCTTCAATAATCTTATCAGCAACACCAAGAACAGCATTTCTAGCAAATCCTACCATAATATTTTTAACTGGTACATCTTCTGCAAAACCATCACAACTAAGTGCTTTTTCAATAACTACAGAAAAATCCTTAGCTTTACCAGATACTCTGTCAGCTACATGATTTACACCTGGCCATGCAACAAGTCCAGTTGTAAAAATCCTGTCTTTGTATGTATCTCTTGGTTTCTGGATACAGTTTGTAGTCATCAGGACGGCACCTGGAAAAGCATCAAATTCTTTAGCCTGATCCTGCCATGCACCACCATAATTTGCAACAAGGTGAGAATATTTATTCAATTCAGGATAACCATGTGCTGGCAGCATTTCACCATGAGTATATATATTGATTCCTTTTCCTTCTGTCTGTTTAAGAAGTTCTTCAAGGTCTAAAAGGTCATGCCCAGATACTACAATTGCCTTACCTTTTTTTACACCAATACTAACAGCAGTTGGAACTGGATGTCCAAAATGGCCTGTATTTCCAGCATCAAGAAGTTCCATAGCACGAATACTGACTTCACCACACTTAAGATTCAAGCCAACATAATCATTTATAGTAAGATCATCATTGATCAAAGATGCAAGAGCTTTATATATGAAATCAATAACTGCTGTATCACTCTGTCCAAGTATTCTGGCATGATCTGCATATGCTGCCATTCCTTTAAGTCCATATGTCATAAGTTCTCTAAGACTTCTGATATCTTCATTTGCATCTGCTTTTGCCATAACTCCATTTTGCATTCCAAGTGTAATCAGTTTAGTAATATCATCTGAATATTCCCAGTTTACAGCAGCAGGCAAATTAGTTTCACCAAGTTCTTTTTTCAGTTCTTCTTTAACTGCATAAGCTTCTTTTATAGTTTCCTGAAGTCTTTTTGGATCAAAATCAACATTAGTAATAGTTGCAAAAAGAACTTCCTGAACAAAACCATCTATTTTGTCATTTCTGTAATTTTTTGCGAGTAATTTTTCTGCAAGGTATCCAATTCCTTTTAAAGAATGAATAAGCAGGTCCTGTAAAGCCGCTACATCCGGGCTCTTACCACATACACCAAACGCCTGACACCCTTCACCTTTTGCAGTCTGTTCACACTGATAACAAAACATACTCATAATAAATTCCTCCCTCTTTTCTCTTTAATTCTTTTTTATTTTACCAAATTATTAAAATAACATCTGTAACATTTGTTACATTTCCTAACATTTTTCTATTTTTTTCCTTTCTTAGCATATGATTCTCATATTTATTCAGATTTTTTTGTTTTTTAACCTTTCCAATCCGAATATTTAATGAGATGAGATTTGGATTTTTCAAAGCAATTTACGCTGAGGTGTAGTACCCTACTCCGCAAGCATAAATTGCTGCAGAAAAATTCAAAGATCGCTCATTAAATATTCGGATTAAATTATTTCACCTGAAATTGAAATTGTATATTCCTTAAGTACAATATTTTTACCACTTTCTCTGACAGCTGTTTCAATAAGTTGTGTTAATCCTCCACAACACGGCACTTCCATTCTGACCATAGTAATTGATTTTACATTTTTATGTTCCAGAATATATTTAAGTTTTTCAAGATATTCCTCATTATACGGATCCAGTTTTGGACAGAAATTAATCAATATTTTTCCAGTCATAAACCTGCTATGAAAATCAGCAAAAGCAAAAGGTGCACAATCTGCACCAAAAAGGAGATCTGCATTTTCAAGATAAGGTGCATTAGGATTCAAAAGTTTAAACTGTGTCGGCCAGTTTTGAAGTTGAGATTTGGTTTTTACAGTTGTCGCTGCAACCTCAGTTGGTACAGCAGTTTCTGGGTTTGTTCTGATGTCTCTTAATGCTTAACCCGGACAACCACCACTTGGACAGG
>DAOVTB010000287.1 GCA_030633305.1 Candidatus Muiribacteriota bacterium | reverse complement strand
GGATAATCCAAGAGTTCTATCAGAAACTTCTGAATTGTTATATGATTCAGCAGATGTTGATTTGAAAAAGGAACTGGGATCATTTCCTGTACTTCTGGAAAAAATCTGGGAATACGAATTTAGAACTGTGATGACAGCCTTGTTCAGTGCGGGTCTTTTATTTTCCAATCGAAATATTGAGAGTTTTAAATTTGATATTTCACTAATTAAATTTCCGTTAAAAACTGTAATGATGCTGGAGTTTTTTAAAAAAGGTCTTCGAGAGAGTATCGAGAAAAAATATATTAATATTTTTCTAATAAGATCTGCAAGATGTCGCGAAGTGCTTCAGGGATATTTCAGAGACAATGAAATTGAATTTGTAGACATGGAAATGTTTCCAGATTTAATTCCTGGAACTCCGATGTTTACTGATAAATTAGCTATCTGCGATAGTTGTTTTATTAAGCAGTATGGAATTAATTTCTATTCTGAAAATGATATCAATGCGATTTTTAATCTTACGGAAAAAGTAAGTGAAGAAAAAATAGATGATTCTTTTGATCCATTACAGTTTTTTTCAAGCTTTCGAGCTGGGGATTATATTGTACATAAGCGTCATGGCATTGGAATATTCAATGGAATTCAGAAATTAAATATTGCAGGAGTTGAAAAAGAGTTTTTTGCGGTTTCGTATTCTGGTGGTGATAAATTGTTTGTACCTCCGGAAAAAGCTATTCAAATATCTAAATATATTGGAAAAGAGGGATATACTCCTTCTGTAAGCCGGCTTCATTCAAAGAAATGGGAATCAACAAAAGCAAGGATAAAAAAGTCTGTAACAGTTATAGCAAGAGAACTTGTAAGATTGTATGCTGAAAGGAAGAATGCAAAAGGGTTTCAATTTCAAAAAATTGGCACCTGGATGGAAGAACTTTCAGATAGTTTTGAATTTAAAGAAACTGTTGAACAGCAAAAAGCAATAGATTCAGTACTAAACGATATGGAAAGCTCATGTCCAATGGATCGAGTTATATGTGGAGACGTTGGATTTGGAAAGACCGAAGTCGCTATCAGGGCAGCTATGAAGGCCGTATTAAATGAAAAACAGGTCGCAGTTCTTGTTCCGACAACAATTCTTGCTAAACAGCATTTTCTGACTTTTTGTGAAAGGTTCCGGGGTTTTGCGGTAAAAATTGATTTTCTAAACAGATTTAAAACTAAAAGTCAACAGACAGCAATTCTTCGGAAACTTGCTACTGGTGGACTTGATATTATAATTGGTACGCATAGACTGCTTTCAAAAGATGTTAAGTTTTCTGATCTGGGTTTATTGGTTATTGATGAAGAACATAGATTTGGAGTCAAACATAAGGAAGTCTTAAGAAAATACAGAGCGAATATTGACACATTTTCACTTACTGCAACACCTATTCCCAGAACAATGAATATGGCTTTAAGCGGCATAAGAGATTTAAGTATAATTATGAAACCGCCAGCGCAAAGGATTCCGATTATTACTGAAGTCCTTCAGTATGATGAAAGAGTTATAAAAAATGCCTGTCAGCACGAGTTGGATCGTGGAGGTCAGATATTTTTTATGAGTAATAGAATTGAAGGACTTGATTTCTATGCTTCAGTAATACAGGACCTTGTTCCGGAAGCAAAGATTTGTATTGCTCATGGAAGATTAAATGAAAAAGAACTTGAAAAAGTCTATGTTGATTTTATGGATCAAAAATACGATATTCTTGTGTCAACATCGATTATTGAATCTGGAATAGATATTCCTACTTGTAATACAATAATAATAAACAATTGCCAGCAATTGGGGCTTTCTCAGATGTATCAAATTCGGGGACGAGTTGGAAGAAGTAATATCCAGGCTTATTCATATTTTCTGTATCCTCCAGGTGGTTTAAATAATCCAATGGTGAAGAAACGTTTAGAGGCAATAAGTGAATTTACAGAGCTTGGTGCTGGTTTCAAAGTCGCGATTAAGGACATGGAATTAAGAGGAGCCGGAACAGTACTGGGATATGAACAAAGTGGTCATATTCTTACAGTAGGTTTTGAAATGTATTGTGAAATATTAAAAGAAGCAATAGAAGAACAAAAAAGCGATACCCCAACATCAAAACGTGATTTCGATCCTGAAATTGAGATAAATGTATCAGCCTTGATACCAGATACTTATATTTATGATTTTAATACAAAGATACAATGGTATAAAAGAATATCATCCATCAGAAAAGTTTCATTTCTATGGGAGCTTTTCAGAGACCTCTCAGATGAATTTGGACCAGTACCAACTCAGACTCGAAATCTATTTTTAATCATGGAAGCTAAACTAAGGGCTTTAAAAATAGGGATTTCAAAAGTATCATTGAAGGGTGATCGATTAAGCTTTGTTCTAATTGAAGATTTTGATATTTTAGATGATGAACTTCAAAAATTGCAGAAGTTTAATGGAATAAAGAAAATTTCTTCAGATTTGATTATAGTCCATATTGGTAAACGAAGAATTCATAAAACATTTGATGTAATTAAAGAGTTTTTTGCAATATTTGAATCAAGAGTATAATTTAGGTCCAAATCGCTACTAGTGCCATTAATGCGAAACCTGATGAAAGAAAAAAAGTTTTGATCCATCGATCATTGTATTTTTCAAAGACTTCTTTGAGAATCTCAACAATTGCAACATAAAGAAATGTGCCGGCCGCTAAAGCATCAAAAACAAATTCAAATCCAAGTATTATATTCCCTGAAAACATTGTAGAAAACAGTGTTCCAAGAATGACTCCCAGGGGAGTCATGAATGAAAATGCGCATATAATTGCAATGTGCCTGGGTGTAGGTAATTCCCTTTCTTTCAGGCTGACACCAAGAGCGAAGGCAGCAGCACCT
The DNA here is from genome assembly GCA_030633305.1 of Candidatus Muiribacteriota bacterium. GTDB lineage: Bacteria > Muiribacteriota > DAOVTB01 > DAOVTB01 > DAOVTB01 > DAOVTB01. The sequence continues at coordinate 1,586 of DAOVTB010000287.1, read as the reverse complement.
TTATGTGCAATGATAGCGATAAAAATAGCTGTTGCGGATACTAATTTCATCTCAAGTCCCAATGTAGTTCCGGCGATAATTGAATGAATCGACAGGATAAAACAAAGCAAAAAAGGATAAACAGGTTTTCCTTTGGAAACGGCACCTATATCATGATTCCCACCTAATACCGCTTTTTCCAGTATTAACACGAAAAGAAACCCAATCCCGCAAATTAGTGTAGGAAAAGGGAAATCATAATCTCCAGCAAAATCTTTAAAATTTTCTACTGCATCTGGAAGCATGTGAAGAAGGCCTGCTCCAAGGAATATTCCAGCTGCAAAGGCACTGCTCCAGACAAGTTTTCGATTACCTTGTTGAGATAGATTTATTCGCGTTGGTAGAATTCCACCAATGAGCCCGGAGAAAAAGATTACCAGTAGTGACATAATTTTAAACCAAAGTATTTGCATAATCTAACTCCTGATGGTGAATTAAAGATTTTGAGACATATTTTAGTATTTAATTCTTTGTATTACAATCTTTTTATTAGATAGATTTATAATTATGATACAATATAGATGAAATATGTGTATCAGTATTATTCACGTGGTTAATTTAGAACAGTTTTAATAAATCAAAATATTTATAGGAGTTCAATATGAATTTTTTCACAAGAATGTCTCATGGATGGAAACTGGCAATGACCAGTATTGGTTTTATCAGAAAGCATACCTTATTGGTGCTTTTTCCAGTAATTTCTGCAATATGTATGATTGTTCTTCTTGGTTCATTTGCAGGGGTTTCCATGGCGATTTTTGGTTTGGATGTGAATACAGCACTTGATAGCGACAGTCCTGCAAGATATATAGCCCTTTTTGTTATATATTTAATATCATATTCTATAATAGTGTTTTTCAATATGGCGATGATATTCTGCATAAAGAAACTGTTTCATGATGAAAAAGTTACATTTGTAGAAGGTCTTAAATTTGGGATGTCCAGATTTCACCAGATATTTGCCTGGTCTGCTGTATCTGCCACTGTTGGTGTAATCCTTCGAGCAATCGAAGATAAGAATAAATTTATTGCCAGTATTGTTTCAGGAATACTAGGAGCATTATGGGGAATTGTTACATTTTTCGTCTTACCAATCCTTGTTTATGAAAACCTTGGTGTTTTTGAAGCTGTAAAAAAATCTGGTGCCTTGATCAGAAAAACATGGGGCGAACGTGTTGGTGCAGGATTTGCATTTGAACTCATCGGGATTTTAATGTATTTCCTTGTAATGGTTATTCCAATTGCTTTGCTTTTTATGGTTAGCCCTCTTCTAGCAATGTTAGTTGCTTTTTTAGGAATAATTATAGTATCCAGTATCATTTCAGCAGCAAGCACTGTTTTCAAAACTGCAGCTTATGAGTTTGCTACTGAGGGTGAAAATCCTGTTTACACTGAAGATGAAATGAAGAATATTTTCCAGGCTGTTGATTCTGTAGCGTAAATAATTATAAATATTATGTCACAGGTATTTTTTCAGGAAATAATGCAATTTAATTAGTTGACTTTGTGTCAGGTGTTAATTATAATTCTTTCATTTTTATGATAGG
>DAOVTB010000265.1 GCA_030633305.1 Candidatus Muiribacteriota bacterium | reverse complement strand
TTAACTATGTATTTTTCAATATAAACAGAACCATCGCTAAATGCAGCTTCTGCTTCACTGCTGGCCATTCTAATAGCCATTGCAAGTTCTTTTTCATTGTGAACTACACGCATTCCCTTGCCACCACCGCCATAAGCAGCTTTAATCAATACCGGATATCCGACTTCATTAGCAATAGCTTTTGCTGTTTTAAGATCTTTAACAATATCGTCTGATCCCGGAACCAGTGGAACACCGCTTTTCTTCATAATTTTTCTAGCCATGTTCTTATCACCCATTTCAAGAATATTCTTTACCTTGGGGCCAATAAAAACTATTCCATATTCATGACAGATCTGTGCAAAATTATGGTTTTCAGATAAAAAACCATACCCAGGATGGATAGCATCAACTCCTGCTAACCGTGCAACACTCAATATATGAGGAATATAGAGATAACTTTTGTTACTGTTATGCGGTCCAATACAATAACTCTCATCTGCAAGTTTTACAAATAATGAATCCCTATCTACTTCACTATGGACTGCAACGCTTTTTATTTCCAATTCACGACATGCTCTTATAATCCTAAGTGCAATCTCACCTCTGTTTGCAATAAGTATTTTTTTAAACATGATCAAACTTCTCCCTTTGATGTATCAAGACTAAATAAATTTTGACCATATTCTACATTTTCTCCATCTTTACAAAATAATTCTTCAACTTTTCCAGACGAAGGAGATTTTATAATATGATCAATTCCAAGACATTGAATCATGCATAAATTCTGTCCTTTTCTAACATATTCTCCAGTTTCAACAAATGGAAGTTTTTCTTTTCCAGAAGTAGAATAGTAAGTTCCAACAATTTCAGAATCAATTGATAGAAACTTATCCTCAAAAACATCTTCACTTATTTCACTTGTGTTTTCTATACCAGGAACGACATTTATCCTACTCATATTTTTCTTAATATAAAATTTCTCTCCACTTATTTCAAGATCCAGTATACTGACATCTGAATCAGCTATATATGATACAAGTTCTTCAACCAATTTTACAAATTCTCTTCCTGCGGCCATTTCTTCCTCCTAATATACACGGTGCTATTATTCAAGCTCTTGTTATATAATCACCTGTTCTAGTATCAACCTTTAGAACATCTCCAGTTTCAATAAATAGAGGAACTCTAACTACAGCACCGGTTTCAAGTTTAGCAGTCTTACTTCCACCAGAAGCAGTATTTCCCTTAATACCTGGTTCTGTTTCTATAACTTTAAGCTCAACAAATGTAGGTAGTTCAATACCAACTATTTTTGTTTTATACATCTTAACAGTTATATCCATATTTTCCTGCATCCAGTTAATTGCATCGCCAAGTACATCCTTCTTAATTTCAAGCTGTTCAAAAGTTTCATTATCCATAAAAACATATTCATCGCCTGCTTTATACAAATATTGCATTTTCTTGTTATCTAAAAAGGCATTTTCAAGTTTTTCATTTGATTTAAATGTTTTCTCTACAACCTGTCCTGTGTCCAGTCTCTTCAGCCTTACTCTAACAAAAGCCTGACCTTTTCCAGGTTTAACATGTTCATAGGAAACAACAGAATATAATACTTTATCTACTAATAATGCGATTCCAGATTTTATTTCATTTGTTGATATCATTATAACTTCTCCGTCCTTTACTTAAAATGATAATGTAAGTGTTGTTAGTAAATATTTGTCAGTATCTCTTCTATTCACGGGATATGCATCGCCTGGTTTGAAAATCGAGTAGTTAACATAGAGGTTAAGATCATCAATAAGCTGCCAAGTCAAATAGAAGTCGAGCCCTGAACCAATATCACGGTCCAGCTGATCACTGTAATAGTCACTAATTGCACTTTGTGCATACATTTTTTTATAAATAGAATATTTAAACCCCGTTGTCAAATCATTATAGTATTTATTCTCTCCAAGAGGTTTGAAATAAAACGCAATCTTATGAACTTTCAGATTTGAAAGATCTGCACCAAGTGCTGCTCCAACATCATAGTAACCAAAAGAATGGAACGATTCATCTTTTGTGCCTAAAGTATTTCCAGACAGATAAAGATTATTAACACCTGAAGCATCTGTAATCCCCTTATCCATATCACCAGAACCATATGCAGATTCATAAACAATGTATGGCTTTGTTTTACCTTTGAAAAAATACATTCCTCCAGTAGTAAGAGCCCATGCGTTTATCGAGTCTTTAACACTTCCAAGAGTCTGTCCAGCAGAATAAGTATCTCCACCTGTTCCAACATATTCTATCCAGTAGTTTGAATTTTTGAAAAATGTACCATTTGCACCAATACCATAAAATTTTGCATTATATTCATAAGCTTGGGTTGCAGTAACTGTATTTAATGTTTTATCCTTAGACATTACTCCAAATCCATATAAATTATGTTTTCCACCAAAAAGCGATAATGTTCCCTGAGCACCATAGAATTCTCTATCCTGATAAATATCAGGAGATCCACGATCGATATTACTTTCTTCATCCTTTGTCTTACTACCCAGAAGTTTTAGAGTAAAAGCTCTGTTTCTTTTAATAAATGTAACACCATCGTGAGTATCTGCGTATGCAATTCCACGACCAACACTCATATAATGTCTACCAATTGTGAGTTCTCCAGTATCAAATCTCCATTTATGATAAAGCATATCAATATGCGGGCCTTCATTTTCCTTTGAATTTCCCACAATACCATCTCCCCAGTTGTAAAAATCATAGTTATTTTTGACACGCATATAAAGAGTATTTCTTCCTCGGAAAGTTCCTCTTAACCACAACCTTGTATCTATATCCCAAACGTCTTCCAAAGTATCAATTGTAGTGCTGCTTTTATCATCATCAACATAACCCAGATAGGAAAAAGAATTATAACCACCCCATTCCCATATACTGCTGTTATAATCAGGAAGCTGATCCTTTACAAGGTCGGAACTTCCTTTTTTAGATTCTCCAAAATCCCCTTTTTTCTCGGTACTGGCCATGATATTTCGACGCCGTTCTTCAAGCTGTCTTTTTAGATTTTTTTCATCCAATCCCATAAGAAATGATGAAAATAGTAGTAACAAACAAAATACACAACATAGCTTTTTCATAATTGCTATAAAACTCCTTATAAACTATATATTTTACCAGGATACATGAACAGTACCTGTGTCATCTAAACCAGTATAGCTTCCGCTAATATTCCCTTCAAGCCTTACAGATCCATCTCCAACATTAATACTTTGAACAGTATCAATACGTGTATCAAGAGTATGAATATCCTGTGGTGGCAAATAACCTGTTGGGGTAACTGTAGTAATCAGTTGTTGTTGTTCTTCAGGAGTCCAACCATCTGGCGGAGGTGGCAAAACCTGAAAAATCTTTTCAATATAGACTGGATTCACTGGTTCCCATTCACCAAAATTTGAAATGCTTGATCCTGGGACAGAACCATCAAGTTTGAATTCCTTACCAGATTTTTTCCTTCTAAAAGAAATTTTTCCTGCCCTATATACAGCCCTATTTTTTTTAGGCCCATGTGCCGCGAAGTCCATCGAACTTCCACGCACACTTGCAGTACAGGTTGGTGAAGAAACTGTGAAATCTATCGCCTTATATTTTCTATCAACTTTTACATTGACTTCACCAACTTTCATATTTGTATGAGCGGTTATGCCTTCATCAGTAATTAAAAACTCTCCAACGGAATAATTTGTAAGTTCCTTTACAGTCACCAAGCCTCTCTTTGCAAAATCTATTTTAACTTGAGTCCCAAAACCTGTGATTACTTTTCCATTAGTGCCTAATATCATGCCTTTTTCAGCATCTTCAAATTCTCCGCTTCCATTAAGATCAACTTCAGCTTCATCGCCTTTAACGCCAATAATTCGAATTTTTGGAGTTTCTCCCCATGAAAAATTAATAGCTAAACAAAATACTAAAAGTAATAATACTATCTTCTTTACCATAATCTTACTCCTTGTTTGAATTGATTAGCGCGAGTTATGGAACCAATCAGTTCCGTTCCATCCATCATATATCTCCAACCGCCGGATGGCATTATCTTGTATTTCAACAATTGCCTGTACGCAGTTCGATATCTATTGCCAAGTAAACTACTCCACATGCCCCATTTAAGTTCTAATGCTCTTACAAGGAGTTGCGAAAGATATCCTCTGTTCGCATGGCCTTCTATATTTACCTTAGCGTTTCTTCTAAGAATTTTTTTCTTTTTTAAGAACCTTATCACATTTGAAATATTTCCAACTTTCCTTTTTCCAAGAAAGTAAGCTACACATTTAAGGCAATCGCCTTTTGAAACATATTTCTGATCAGCAATTTTGTTCAAATATTGTACTGTTGATGCATTCAACAAAATACAACAAGAAAAGAATAAAATCATCATGCACACCATTTTAATTTTCATAGATTTACTGCTCCTTTTGATTATTAATGACAATCTATTATAAATTTGAATTGATTTTATCAAAATATTTTTTAATTTTCAATAAATACTTTACTATATTACATAAAATATTCTAATATACTAACAGGTGAATCCATAATGAAAAAAAATAAAATTTCTTTTATATTACAGATACTTTTTTTTACTCTTATATCATTTATATTAAGTTATCAATTGCCTCAGGTTGAATTCCTTCAGAATGTCGAAAAAAACATCAGTGACCAGGGGTTTATTGCCCGTCCTCATGTACGGGAATTTTTTAAGCTGAAAAGTAAAATGGATAATAATCTTGCCTTTCTTGATATTGATGGTGATGCATTAAATGAGTATGGTAAATGGCCTTGGCCCAGATCGCTAATTGGAAGAATTATCAATGTTTTAAACGAATTTAAAGCTAAAAGTATTATGCTTGATATTGAATTTGTTGAAAAAAGCGGTATTACAATTAATCGATCTTTCGAAAAAAATATCTCAGCTCTTTCCAACCTTTTGAATGAAATCACTGAAAAGAGCGAGAACACTCCTTTAAAACCAATTAAATTACCGACAGAATTAATGGCTCTTAACGAATATGATCCTGATTACGAAGCCAAATATCAAATGAGTCTGCAATGTGCAAGAACTGCTAATAAAACTGATAGATTGAAACAAACAATACCTGAAATAGTCCTTGAAAATCTCAATTTAATTCAAAATAATTTCACAAGCGAAGGTCATACAAAGTTTTTAGAAGAATTTTTAGAAGTAATACGTTTCGATTATCAGGATTTTAAAATTCTTGACAGTAAAGGCTTAACGGATGAGACTTTAAGTGCCAGGGAAAATAT
>DAOVTB010000340.1 GCA_030633305.1 Candidatus Muiribacteriota bacterium | reverse complement strand
TATGTTCAAGGCAGCTGGTCTTGATCCTGACAAGCCACCTAAAACCTGGGATGAGTTTCTTAGTTTTGCTAAAAAACTTACGCTGGATCTTAATAATGATGGAATAATTAATCAACATGGTACGGCTATAACACCAAATGCCTTGATTTTTGAATGTATGATTTTTCAATATGGTGGAAAGTTATTATCAAAGAATAATCTAAGTTCATTGATTAATTCTGAAGGAAGCGAAAAGGCATTACAGTTCCTTGCAGATATTATTAATAAATACAAAGTTGGTTACAGGACATCTGGATATAATAATCAATCTGATTTTGTAGCTAAAAAAATTGCTATGATCACTGGAAGTATTGTATCAAAATTTTTCATGCGTGATGATATTACCTTCAAGCTTGGAATTGCACCAATGCCATCTGGTAAATTAAACAGAACAGTACTTTCTGGTACCAATATTGCGATTATTAATAGCAGTGATGAAGCAAAACATGATGCTGCATGGATTTTTCTGAAATGGCTGACAGATACTGAACAAACTGCTTACTGGAGCACCGAAACACCTTACTTACCAGTACGGAAATCGGCACTTCAAACCAAAAGCTGGAAAAAACTTCTGGCCGAGGAACCTCAGATTCTTGATGTAATAAAACAGGTTGAAGTTGCAACTTATGAACCAAGAATTGGAACCTGGTATTCATGCAGGATGATACTTGTAGCAACTGTCGAGAAAGCCTTGATGGGTTACAGTCCACGGACAGTTTTAGATGAAGCGGTTAAGAAAATGAATGGAAAACTTAACCCTGCATTTAAGTGATTAGACAGAAAGGATAAGAAATATTTGGATGAAGAAATTTGATGTTTTATTTGATGAAATAAAAAAAAGCAACAGAGTCTTAGTCATTGGTCATACTAACCCTGATGGAGATTGTATTGCTTCTATGCTTGCAATGGGATTACTACTGGAATCTCTTGAAAAGGATTATGAATTATACCATAAGGATCCATATCCAACTTGTTTGAACTTTTTTCCATATATTGAAAAAATCAATATTAGTGATTCACCAATCGGGAAATTTGACCTCACAATTACAGTTGATACACCTTCTATTAAACGAATGTGCTATGACTATGATTCAGATGTGATGGGTAAATTGCTGGTTATTGATCACCATTTTACCAATAATGGTTTTGGAGAATTAAATTTCATATTTAAATCTATTGGATCTACTTGTGAAATTATATATGAATTTTTTAAAGAAATTTCGTTTCCTTTTTCACCTGAGATAGCAACTTTACTTTTTACAGGAATTGCAACTGATACAGGATATTTTCAGTATAGGACCGCAAGTGCACATACGTTTAATATTGCTGCTGATTTAATCAATTGTGGAGCAGAACATAATGTTATTTATGAAGAAATATGGAAAAATAAGAAGTTTGAACATGTAAAACTGATTTCAAAAATACTTTCAAGTACAGAAATTATTCGTCCGCTTAAGCTTGGATGGGTTAAAATTGGTAGAAAAATTAGTGAAGATGCCAGTCTGGATGAAAATCAGTATTCTGATATAGTAAATCAAGTTACTAGTATTAAAGGTATTCGAGTTGCTGTGATGTTCCGGGAAATAGAAGAAGGAACAGTATGCGAATTCAGATCCAGATCTGAATTTCCTGTGTACATTGTTGCACAGTTATTTGGTGGAGGTGGACATTTTTATGCTAGTGGATGCACAGTGGCATACGATATTGATAAAACTGCAGAAATAGTAATTTCAAAAATGAAGGAAATGATCAAGGAATTTGATCTTTCTGGTGAGATAAGTACAGATGGAAACGGGTTTGTTTCTGATGATACCTGTTCGGTGAAATAAATGATATTAAAGGAGAAAGAAAATGTATAGTGATAAAGTGATGGACCATTTTTCTAATCCTAGAAATGTTGGTTCTATGGATAACGCAGATGGAATCGGAGAAGTCGGTAGTGCTTCCTGTGGTGACATGATGAAAATTTTTATTAAAGTAAATGATGATAAAGTTATTGAAGATATCAAATTTCAGACATATGGATGTGCTTCTGCAATTGCCAGTTCCTCCATTGCAACTGAAATGATAAAAGGAATGAAAATAGAGGAAGCGCTTAAAGTGACTACAAAACAGATAGTTGATGCTCTTGATGGCTTGCCTCCACATAAAGTTCACTGTAGTGTCCTTGCTGCAGACGCTATAAAAAAAGCAATTCAAAACTATCTTGGCGAAGGAGATTGATCATGGTAAAGATCTATATGGATTATAATGCAACCACTCCAATCCTTAGCGAAGTCAAGGAAACAATAATGGAAACCCTGGATGTTTACGGGAATCCTTCAAGTATGCATAAGTATGGAAGAATGGCAAAGAGCATCGTAGACAAAGCAAGAAATCAGGTTGCTGATCTTATCAATGCTGATCC
>DAOVTB010000159.1 GCA_030633305.1 Candidatus Muiribacteriota bacterium | reverse complement strand
CAAAGAATTATCAAATTATAGTGATAATTATTCGAGAATTACTTTCCAGCTTAACTGGGCCGGAGAACCTTCGCTGCATCCACAGTTTCTTGAAATAATGACTATTTTCAAAAAATATTCCAGGATTAATCTGGTTCAAAAAATTGAACTTCATACTAATTGTTCAAATTGGAATGAACATTTTATAAGAGAATTTCTAAAAATCATTAATTCATTTTCAAATAATCCATTTTTTCAAATCACTTTCTCTATTGACTGCCTGGAAAGTACAGTTTATCCATTGATCAGAAAGGGAGGAAATATTGAAAAAGTATTAAAAACGCTGAAATCTTTTTACAATTTAAGAGAAAATCTTGATTTCAAATTTCCCCGGTTTGTATATCAATTTATACCAGTAACCCTTAACCAGAAAAATTTATACACAGATATCCAGGAACTTTCCAAAACAATGAACTGTTCTAAAATCATCTGTTTACCTTATGAAAGACCATTTGATACAGAAAAGATTGTTGATGTTATTTACATTTCTCCCTGCACTCCAATAAATGAAGAAAGATTGGACTGCTGGAACAAAATCACAGGAAAACTTGGTCTCAAAAACAAAAGTATTGAAACTTCACTTTCACAATTAAACAGATCTTTTAATTCCTGCAGTCACTTTTTTGAAACTCCGACAATTTCTTGGAAGGGCGATATTACAGTATGTGCTTCAGACGAGCATTTCCAATTGCTGCTAGGTTCACTTGATAAGAACTCTTTTTCAGATATATGGTATGGAAAAACAGCAATGAAATACAGAGAAAATATGAAAAATGGTGTCTATCCAGAATTTTGCAAAAAAAACTGTTTTTACAAATCTTCCTGATTCCCATTCAATACAATAGATGTTAAATTATCAAAAATTTTTGGGTTTGCCGCTATAACGGTATCATCAAAAACGTTCCAACCCGAATTAGAATAATTTCGAATCCTGCCTCCAGCAGATTCCAAAATAATACTGCCTGCGGCAACATCCCAGGGCTTAAGTTTCAATTCCCAGTAACCATCAAATCTTCCTGCTGCGGTATAACACAAATCCAGTGCAGCCGCCCCATCCCGTCTTATACCATGTACCTCTGGCAAAATTCTGCTAAAAGTTGATATATTATTTCTTGAAGATTCTTTCCTGTCATACGGAAAGCCAGTTGCAATTAAAGATTCTGCTAGCACTTCGGTATCAGATACCTTTATTTTTGCACCGTTTAGCCAGGAATTCACTGAATCAGATACAAACATCTCATCCAGCCATGGAGCGTAAACAAATCCACATTTAACACTTCCTTCTGAATATAATGCAACGGAAATACAAAAAAATGGATATCCATGCGAATAGTTTGTAGTTCCATCAAGCGGATCTATTATCCAAACTTCAGACTCATTTTTCTTTTCTTCAGGATCAGTTTCTTCAGATATAACTGCAATATCAATAATCGATTTTAGTCCATCAATAAGCAGCTCTTCGCTTTTTAAGTCGATATCAGTTACAACATCATATCTGCTTTTCCAGGACCTGACGATCTGTTTTCCAAAATTTTCATTCTGAAATTTGCCTGTTTTTTTTATTAATTTTTCAACTGAAGTTAATAATCCATTGTTCATTTATTTTCACACAATTTCTGTAACTTGTTTCTAAGGGTATTCCTGTTAATACCCAGATAGGTTGAAGTTTTCAGCTGATTATTCTCAAATTTACTCAGGGCTTCAGAAATCATTGCCTCTTCAACATTATTGATAATTGTTTCATAAAGTGTCCCATTATGTAATTTTTTTTCAATTGCCGTCCTGGAAAATGACTTAACAGATCTTTTGATCAATTCCAAATTGTCTTCCACAGTATATTCCTGTAACCTTTCTGACTTACCAGAAGCAAAAACGGATTCTCCCATAGGAACACTGTAATGGACTAATTTATGTTTCTTTATCTCAACTGGTAAATCATCTGCAGTTATGATACTTGTTTTAGCAAGAGCGATTGCACTTTCTACAGTATTTTTTAATTCACGAATATTACCAGGCCATGGATAGGAAACCAATATATCAAGTACATCTTTAGAAATAGTAACTTCTGGATTTTCCCTTTTTATACAGGAATTTTTTAAAAAATAATCCAGTAATTGAGGAATATCTTCACTTCTTTCTCTTAAAGAAGGTACATTAATTGAAATAACTTTCAAGCGATGATACAAATCAGATCTGAAAAGATTTTTTTCAATACTCTCTTCAAGATTTTTATTTGTTGCTGAAACTATTCGAACATCTACTTTAATTGACTTGTTTCCACCTACTTTACAAAATTCATTACTCTGCAAAATCCTGAGAAGTTTACTTTGCAGATTATAGTCCATATCCCCAATTTCATCAAGAAACAATGTACCTTTGTCTGCAAGCTCAAACTTTCCTATTTTATTGTTAATAGCGCCAGTAAAAGCTCCTTTAACATGTCCAAATAATTCACTTTCAATCAAAGACTCAGGTATTGAAGTACAATTTATCGGGATAAACGGAAAACTGATTCGTGGCGAGTGAAAATGAATCAATTTGGCAATCAATTCTTTTCCTACTCCAGTTTCTCCAGTAATCAATACTGAAATATTCTGAGGGGCAACTCTTCCTATCACTTTGAAAATATCCTGCATTTTTGGACTTTTTCCAATCAAAGGAATCTGCATTCCTTCCAGCTCTAGATCATCATCAAGACTTTCGTCGATAAGTTTTACAGCTTGATTTTTTTCATTAAACATTATCTTATCAATTAATTGACTAAGTTGTTCATTATCAAATGGTTTAGTTAATAGATCGTATGCACCACTTTTCATCGCATTAATGGTAGAATCCATTCCACCAAAAGCTGTAATAATAACTACAGGAAGTTCGGGAGCTTCTTTTTTGAATATATCCAGAAGCTCAAGCCCTGTAAGCCCTGGCATTTTTATATCCACAATGATCATATTTAAAGAATCTACATGTTTTCTAAATTTTTCTAATCCCTCTGTCCCATCTGCTGCAAGTACAAATGGAATCCCCTTCTTATCAATCAATCTTGAAAAAGCCCATCGAACGGTCTTTTCATCATCTATAATTAATATTTTTGGTTTATTATTCATAAAAGAGTCTCCTTAAATTTTTCAAGGACAATACTGAAAACAGTTTCACAGTTTTCCTCGCTTTCAACAAAAATCTTACCATTATTATCTTCAATAAGCCTTTGAGTGATGGAAAGACCAAGTCCTGTTCCTTTATCTTTAGAAGTATAGAAAGGATTGAATACTTTATCCAGATTTAAAGTATTTATTCCTGCACCATTATCAATAAAATTTATGATTATTTCGCTATCCGTATATGTTGAAACATTCAGTTTGATTTTTGCATCAAAACAGGGACCTTCTTCCCTACGCTTAATAATTGCCTGCACGCTGTTCTTTATCAAATTGAGAAAAATCTGTTTTAACTGCATTTTATCTACAATCAAATATACTGGATCAAAACTGTTTACATTAAATCTGAAATCTATTTCATTGTTTTTTAATTCACTCTTTACAAACGAATATAAATCCTCCAAAAATTGATTGATGTTGATTTTTTCAAACTTGGGTTCTCTTGGTTTTGCAAAAGCAAGCATATCTGTAATCAATGATTCCAAACGATCAACTTCATCAAGCACGATCCGAACATGTTCAAATTCTTCTCTTTCTTCTCCAAGTTCATCTCCAAGAAGCTGGATCACCATCCTGATACCAGTAAGAGGATTCCGTATTTCATGTGCAATTCCAGCTGCCATTTTCCCAAGTGAAGACAGTTTTTCAGCACGAAACAATTCCTGTTTCAAAATTTTTATATCTGTAATATCCTTAAAAAACACTGTTTTTCCAAGGAGATTATTATTTTTGTCTTTTACTGGAAAGATGTTTAGAAGAAGATGTGTTTCCTTATCAACAGAACTGATTGTTATTTCTCTGTTATCTAAAAATCCTTTAGACTCGTCAAAAAATTTCACCATTTCTGGGAAAACATTAAAAATTTTCCTGAAATCAAATTTGATAATATCCACATTCAAGATAGAAAATATAGATGCGGCAGTCTTATTATAACTTTCAATCCTGCCATGTGTATCAACAGTTACAATACCACTAGTCAAACTATCAAGAATATAATCTGTCAAAGTTTTCATCTGTTTAACAGTACTCGTTAAAAGATTAATCGTAGCAAATTGTGAAGACAAAATTTTCAATGTTATCACATCATCTTCGTTATACGCATAGGAATTATGTGTTCCGGCAACAAGTACACCTATAACTTGAGAAGCAGTTTTTACAGGAATTGCAAGAAAAGATTTAAACTCATGATGATGAGTAAGAACAGGTTTTCCTGAACTTAAAACTGCACCAAGAATACTATCTTCATCATAGTCTTTAAATATATCTCTGGAACTTTCACCCATATAATTCTGGAGGTAAAGTTTGGATTCGCTTTTTCGCCTCAAATACAGTCCCACAAATTGAGGATTCAGCAAATTACTGGTTAACTTAACCAGTGATTTAAATGAATCACCATCAGTCAGTATTTGAGGAACATTTTTGGAAATTTCATAGAGTGTCGTTAAATTTGAAATTTTTCTTTCAGTCTCATTTTGAAGCACTACATTCTGAAGAGGCAAAATCATGGCTGCCAATTGATTTTTTTGTAATTGCTCGTCCATTCTATTTAATGTATCGTAATCCACAAGATCAAAATCAATCGCACCAATCTTCTTTGATTTCATCCCACAGGTTAGAATCAACGGATGTTGGAACTCTGATAGAAAAGGAATTAGTTTTATGTGGTTAAGTTCACAATTTTCAATATCATTTTTTATTAGATAATCATGCTCAATAAAACAATCCCATTCAATATCAGAAATTGTGAAAAAACATGGATTATCAGGCGATTTAATATGAAATTCAATAAAAGATTCTGTTTCTTCCTGATAGATAAAAATCAAAAACTTTCTGGAATCAAATTTATGTGAGACAGACTTTATCAGCTCTGTGAAATAATCCTCTATCTTTTCAGATTTTTTGAATTCTCTTATTAGATCCATTATTTTAATGAAATGTTACATTTTCATGAGGACTGTGTTGAAAAAATAAATCAGTCACTGCCTTTTTAACTTCATTTTCAGATTCTTCAGCTAGCCACTCGGCTTCCAGATCCAACTGTTCTTCGCTTTCTAACATATCATCAACAATATCCCAATAGGTATCTTCTTTTTTAGCTTTACTTTCTGATTTAAAATTTATGCATAAATTATTTCTGTACTTCATCTATCATCCTCCATAATTTTCTCAACAGTTCGAATATCTGCGGGTAAAAATTCTACATCTTTAAGTCTTTGAGGCGGCAACCATAAAATTTTATCATGAGCATTCAGAGATAATTTCTGCTCGGATTTCACACTACAAAGATAAAATATAATAAATACTGCAAAATCTTCATATTCATGTTGTATTGCATCAAAAATAGACTGTATTTCAATATCTATTCCAAGCTCTTCAACAATTTCTCTTTTCAGGGCTTCTTCAGGCTGTTCATTATACTCAATCTTTCCCCCAGGAAACTCCCAACCGCCGCCATGTACATCATCACTTTTTCGACGAGTTGACAAAATGTGACCTTCGGAATTCCTTATTATACCTGCAACTATAAGTTTTGTTTTTTTATTCATTCAAATTTTATCTTTAATATTCCTTTGGCAAACTCAACCTGAATACTTTTTCTATTTATTGAATCAGGTATTTCAATTATCCTTTTGAAATCACCATAATTTCTTTCCATTTCATAAAATACTCTATTGTGATTCAAACCTGGAAATGGTTTTTCACCAACAATCACCAGTTTATTATCAGCAATATAGATTTCAAGGTTATCCCTGCCAATTCCCGATATTTCAGATATAATATAGAATCCTTTTTCATCTTTGAAAACATCAGTGCTCGGCCAGTCGGTTTTATCATCAAAATCCAGTTTCCCCGTTGTAGACAACCTACTCAAGTATTTATTCTTCTGTTCTGTTTTATAAAACGGTATTATTTCCCAAATAAATCTTGTCATTTACGACCATCCATCAATATTACTTGTTAAACATTTTTTCCTTACCCATTTGTGTTCGCCTTGAGGATATAACACCAGAACTTCAGTTTCCCCGCCAACCGTTGTTGCTCTTTGCTGGAACTTCATCATTTTCTTTGTAATAGCAACTGAAAACAATGCAAACTCTACAGCATCCATCAGGGAAAAAAACTGTGCATGAACAGGGAAGAATGGTAATTCATTAAAAGAACCATTCTGATTCACCCCAACAGGTTGGATAAGTCTTGAGAGAATGTCACCTTCGCCATTCCAACTAATAACTGGATTATCCCCCTGACTCAAGAGTGTTACTTTCCTGTTTTTCATTTTAATATCATAAACAAATGGTAGCTTTTTCCCTTCAAGTGACATATAACCAGCTATATGAAAACCAGTTTCAAGTTTTCTTGAGGAAATATCACCAAGCTTTTCACGAATAAACTCAAAAAATAATTCTGGAATATCTTTAGGCTTTTCAATTTTTTGCTCAAAATTCTTAAAATAATATCCAAACTCATTTATTAAAACTGGTATCTGCATAATCCCAGTATGTGCCTGGCCATGCCATGAAACTCCAATTTTAATATTATTCTTGAGATTTTCAAAAACAAACAGTTTATCTGTATGATCACTACTTCCAACAGCTAGATTGGTAATATTTTTTTCATCAGATTTAACAATCTGACTATAAGTTGTCCTGCTGTCAGTAGCCATAACAATCCCTTCCTGGACTGACACTGTTATTATAAAACTCATTTTACCTCAAATTACTTCCTGAAATCCTCAGTATTGTACCATATTGCCTAAAATTAAAACAGATTTTTTATTAACAATTCCATTGGTTTTATTATACCTCAACGGTAAGCGATAATATTTCTTTTCATCCAGAAGTTTAAACCATTTCCCTTTTTTTAATTCTTCAAGATAAAAATCTACTTTTTTATCATTTGGATTAATCATTACAATTATTTCAGAACATTGATCCTTTAATCTAGAACAATCAATTTTCCAAGCAATACAGTTTTCAGGTAAAACAGCATCATCAAAAAATTTAATTCTTTTCATAACCTGATCCCTGCTTTTCATCCGGAAAGCGGGATGATCCTTTCGCATCTGAATAAGATCCCTGTAATAGTCATATGTAGACCTGTTTTGGAGTTTCCATTTCCAACGTACCATATTTATACTATCAGGTCTATTATAGGAATTATGTTCACCATTTTTGGTGCGTAGCATTTCCTGTCCACTGTGTATAAATGGTATTCCCTGCGAGCAAAACAATATGGCGGCACCTAGTCTGTTCATAGCCGCAAGATCACTTTTTTTTAGTTTCATATCCTTTGTACTGATTTTCAGTCTGTCATAAAAAGTCCTGTTATCATGACATGCAACATAATTAATACTCTCAATTGGATCGTGTGTAAATGTTTCAATACTCCCTTTAATTCCAGTTTTTATCCTTTCCTTAAAAAGAGCATCTTGAAGATAACCACAACCAGTATCAAAAACGCTGCCTTTTAGCGCATCTCTAAAATCATCATTAAAAACATGCCAGCCTTTTTTCTTTTGAAAACCCTTTTCCATTTTTTCAATTGGAGTATCACCACAAGTCCAAGGTTCTCCATAAATCATAATATCAGGTTTAATTTTACGTAGTTCCCGTATAATTCCATTGATAGTCTTCTTATCCAGCAGAGCCATAAGATCAAATCTAAATCCATCAACCTTATAATCTGTAACCCACATTTTTAACGAATCAAGAATCGCTTTACGGCCATGAAGTGATTCACTCCTGAATTCATTACCACACCCTGAACCATTCGAATATGTTCCATCAGATTTGACTCTGTAATAATAGTCAGGAGCCATTACGTTAAAATTGAATCTCATTGAATCTCGATTTTCAGAAGTATGATTGTAGACCACATCCATTATTACTTTTATTCCATTACGATGAAAAGCATCAATCATCTTCTTTGCTTCTGTTATTCTATTAGTTCCATCTTTTCTGTTCGCAAACCATCCATCCGGACTGTTAAAATGCACCGGCATATATCCCCAATTATATTCATCACTATATTCATCATGATCAAAAACCTGAAATGGCATTATCTGAACAACATTCACACCAAGCTCTCGCAAATGGGACATTCCAGTTTTTACATTTGTATCAGCTAAACATGTATCGTTTTCAAGAAATGAAATATATTTACCTCTATTAACAATTCCACAATCCGGATCCAGAGTAAAATCCCTGATATGCAATTCATATATAACTGATTCCGAAATATCAAAAACAGGAGATTCAGATACAATAAATTGATTATCACATACTATCCCCCACTTTTTATCCGATGTAATACATTTAGCATAGGGATCAATTCCTGTATCAATTTTATTATTTCTCGAAATTTTAAATCTATACAAAAAGTCCTTGAACTCCAAAGGTAGCACAACATGCCAAATGTTCCCATTAACATTTTTCATCTTAAATTCACGGGCTGATGAAATCATTGTTTTTTTTAATTCAAGCGTGATTTTTTCTGCATTTGTAGCATGTAAATTAAAAATAATATTTTTACCTGTAAACCGATATCCCAAGTCCAAAGCAGTCACCTCCATGATCAATAGAAATATAAAAATAATAATAAGAATGAATTTCATCATTTTTCCTCGTTAACATCAGCTTTAAATATTTTTATAATTGTTTCTTTAAAAATATCAATTGCCAGGAATTCAATTTCTTTTTTTAGGTGAGTTTCATTTGTATACATTGCTTTTCTAAAACTTATCTTAACATAAAGTCTCTTAAACAATTCATTATTATCCATATGATAAACAATGTCAAGGATTCTAGATTGGTATATCTGTAAATGAATCTGGGGAAATAAGAAAAGATTATCCCTTAAAATAAGAGATAATCTTTTATATTTTTTAGTTGTTTACTTTTTAATATTTTTCGAGACGAGTTCTTACATTTTTTCTTAAAGTATCATAATCATTAGTATCAAGTAGTTGTACATCATCGCCAAGTACATTTGCAAAGTTCTTTCTGATATAATCATTCATTTCATTTCTAAATTTCTTATCGCCATCATAAAACATAAACTAATCCACCTTTTTCTTTTTCTGTAATTAATTTATCGTCAAAAAATTCGGATTACTTTAATTCTATCCTGAATCTTTCAAACAATCGCCTGATTCAGCTCTATATCTGTTTTGGATAATATGACATGTTTTGATCTTGGACAGATACGGGCAGACTGTGTCACAATAAACTTCTATACAATATTTAGTGGAAATAATTTATCTGACGCAGGGTTCATATGGAATTCCCTTTTAATCTTTCTTTATCTTGTTAATCCTGTCCAATCTTCTTTTTTTCTTCGTGGTCTAATTTAATTGTAGTTTTTTTACAGCTTTATATCGGAGATACTGTTTGTTTTTAAAGCCAATGGCTTCAGTGGGACAGTATGAAAAACATCGCATGCAAAGTTGACATTTGTCTGAGAAAACAATTCCATCCTCCAAAGTAATATTTCCAACCGGACATAATTTTACACACAGACCACAGGATGTACATTTCTCTTTTTCCAGCTCAATCGGTATCATTTTCCGCAAAAACTCCCATGGATATTTTGATGCAGTTATTCTATACATCAAATCAGGAAAAAACGGAATTCTTCCCCAGGAAGTCCTTCCTTCAACAAGATCAATAGCATATTTACGAGCCGAACTAAGTCCTCTTTCAATTTTGATCCTGTCAGCATTTTCATTGATTTTTTTTAAACAAAAATTATTAGGCATTATAATCTCATGCGCACCAATAGTTTCATAACCTTTGTTATTCAATATTTTTCTTAAAGGTCCAATAATAGCCCCAGAAAAACCTGCTAGTGTATCTACCATAAAGACTTTTGTCCCATTTGATTCTGGTAGTTTTTCAATAAATTCCAGGATAAACTTGTAAGATGCCTGTGCAGCTATAGGAAAAGCAAGTCCAATTATTTTACTTACATCAACTTTTTCAGGATCAGTTTCATTGATCTTAAAAGCACTGACATCAACACCAAGCTCATGAAATGTATCACACATTTTTTTTACAATCAATTGAGTATTCCCAGTACCTGAAAAATAATAAAAAACGACATCCTTAAATTTCAATTTATTACCTCCATAAAAGTCACTGCTTTCATAGTTATTCCCACATCGAGATTCAACCAATGTATCTCGATTCAATTTTCCCATTTTTATTTATAAACAGTTCAAAATCGCCTTGTTGAACTGTTTTTCCTTTTGATAGTTGTATGCATTTATTCAAAGAATCCTTTACCTCTTCAACTTTCTCAATTTTGTACCGTTCTTCAAGGCACCTTAGCATCTCAATATCCTTATGCCACAGAACAATTTTTGCAACTTCATTTCGAACGCCAGAACTGCTATCATTGATACTTGTTTTAGCAATACGCAAAGCGATTTCCTTTGGCGCCTTTCTCAAACATGCTGTTATCCTGACTCTTACAGCTTCCGAATCATGCTTTGAGAGGAGTTCCCAAATTGTTTCAAATTGTGAATATTCCTCCGTAAGCTTTCCAAGCCACTTTCCAATTTGACGCCATACCCCTTCATCATCAATACTAAAAGCATCAATGATACCAGACATTATTTTATCAAGTTTCTTT
>DAOVTB010000228.1 GCA_030633305.1 Candidatus Muiribacteriota bacterium | reverse complement strand
ACATTAGTGGACACATGAGCATTTCAATCAGAAGTGGCTCAGTAATAAAACTTGCAAGGACTTCACGAGTTGATTGAAAGTTATCTTCATCCAGCGCAAGTGCATCATAAGTTTCGATATGCTTTACAAGTTTTCTAAAGCCATCAGCCTGAGAAGGCATTTTTTCAGCAACTTCATTTATGATAAATTCAATATCGTTGGTAAATCTAAGAGACATATCTGGAAAATTTATTAGCGAATTCTTTTGTTCGACAAGTTCAAAATCCTTTAATTTTAATTTCAATTGACGTAGAAGTTTACTTAAAGGAGCCATGCGATTTTTAGGTGAAACAAAATTAGTCATAGCATGTAGGCCAACATCCATAATTCGCCCTTTTCTACGGTAATATGAATTCAATCCGCCTGCAATTGCATGTTTCTCACAGATTAAAACTTTTTTATCATAGTAAGCCAGTCTTATACCAGCTGCAAGTGCTGACATTCCAGCACCAATTATAATTATGTCATATTCTTTATTCATTTTATTGTAATTAATCCCATATAAACTTAAAGTAAGACCGTGTTAAAAAGACGGTCTTACTTTGAATTTGTATTATTAAATTGTAGAACTATTTATCTTTCATTAATGGTTCTAGATAATCCATGCATCCGTCAAGTGTTCCAAGTTTTGGATAGTCATCCTCAGGAACTTGGACACTGTACTGTTTTCTGAGTTCCATTATTATATCTAAAAAATCCATAGAATCCAATTCTATCTGTTCTCTTATTCTTACTGCATTATCAAGATTTGATACATCTTCATCTGGAGCAAGTTCTTCAATAATATCTACAACTGCCTGTCTAATTTCTTCGCGAGTCATGAGTCCTCCCTTTTGTTTAACCTGTTTTATTTATTTTTCGTATTTTTTTACTATTAACGTGGAATTTATACCAAGCATTCCAAAGCTGTTGCATAGTAAATATTTTATATTATCTACTTTTACATGTTCATCAAGTACAAGATTTTTATATTCACAATTAGGGTCTATATTATCACAATTGATTGTGCAATGTACAATACCATCATCAAATGAAGGTAGGTTTCCAGCCAATTCCAGTGTTCCAGCTGCTCCCATACAATGTCCGATATAAGATTTTGTATTATTTACATAAAGACCATCTCTTTCACCAAAAACTTTTTTAACAGCAGCAATTTCCTGAACATCACCCATAGGTGTTGATGTAGCATGTGTATTAACTATATCGATATCTTCGGGCTGAAGACTAGCATTTTTGAGAGCACCTTCCATACATAGAGCCTGTCTGTCTCCATCTGGAAGAACAAAGTCTTTTGCATCTGAGTTTGTAAAATGACCAACTATTTCAGCATAGATTTTAGCACCACGTTTTTCTGCATGTTCAAGTGTTTCAAGAGTAAAAAGGCATCCACCTTCAGAACAGACAATACCATTTCGGTCTCTATCAAAAGGACGACTGGCTTTGGTTGGATCTTCGTGGTGAGCAAGTGCAGTCTGATTCTTAAAAGCTATAAAAATACCAAAAGTATGTATAACTTCAGAAACTCCACCGCAAATTGCAACATCAATTTCATCTAGCAATAACTGTTGATATCCCTGAACAACTCCAAGATTTCCAGCAGCACAAGCAGCACCTATACAATAATGTGGCCCATGGATTTTCATATTAAGTGTTACTTCGCCGGCAGGATTGTTTGAAACAGTTCTTGGATTGTGATGATGAGACCAGAATTTTGTATCATTATCAAAAAGAGACATATTATGAACTTCATTCTCTGTTTCGACATTTCCGTGTTCAGTTGTTCCTACATAAACACCAATTCGTGTAGTATCCATTTCACTCAAATCTAAGTTAGCATCCTGTACAGCTTCGTTTGCACAATAAATGGATATTGATCCTGCTCTGGTTCCACGTCTGAGTTCTTTTTTCTTCTGATGTTTTGAAGTATCAAAATTACAAACCCCTGCGTGTACTTCGCCTAAGTGTCTGGTTTCAAAATTTACTACACCAGATTTTTTATCAAGGATATTTTTTCTGAATTCTTCCAGATTATTTCCGTTTGGAGCTGTTAAACCCACTCCGGTAATTACGATTCTTTTTTTATTAAACATAATAACAACTCCTTATTCTAACATTTGTCAGAATTATTATGAATAAAAATATACAATCTGGGCAGAAAAATCAAGTTATTTTTTCAAATATTTAATATTAATTATTATCATTTATGTTTTGATTTTGAATTTTTTAAGTAATCCAGAAGATGTACAAGTCCTTTTTCTACTGTTGTTTCAGGTTTATAGCCCAGATCAGTTTTTGCTTTCTCGCATGAATAAATATGAGTTGTTGCCAGTTGGGATGCTAGAAAACGTGTCATTGGAGGCTCTGCAGATATTTTAAACAGGGAATAAATAAACTCAAAAAAAATTCCCAGAGATTTGGCAGTTGAATATGAAATTTTTTTCTCAATTTTTTTAATTCCGACACCAGTAACTATTTTATTTATGAAATCCCATAACCGTACAGGTTCATCGTTAGTGATGAAATAGGCATTTCCGCAAATCGGACTTCCAACCTTAAGTTTTTCAGAAGCAAGGCAATGCGCTTTTGCAGCATTTGTGACATAAGTAACATCAACTAGATTATTACCTTTTCCAACAATTCTTAATTTACCAGATGAAGCTCTTTGAAGAAGTCGTGGTATAAGATTTGTATCTTCGGGTCCCCAGATAAGATGAGGTCTAAGTGACACTGTTAATAACTTTCCGGGTTGATTTGCTTCCAGAACCATTTTTTCTGCGATTGCCTTGGTTTCAGGATAATAAGAAAGAAAATTTTCTGGATATGGTGTATCTTCAGTAATAGGTTTGTTTGAATCTTGGTAATAAACAACACTTGGTGAAGATGTATAAATAAGTTTACCAATATTATTTTTTATACAGGCATCGATTATATTTTTGGTTCCAATAACATTTATTCTGTAAAAGGGTTCTCTTATAACCGAAATTCCAGTTAATGATGCAATGTGATGTACTTCATCATAGCCATTTAACGCTTTTGTCATAGAATCCGGACAACAAATATCAGCTTGAATACATTTGAAGCCTTCTTTCTCCATAAAAGGATATGGACTGCGTCCAAGTATAGTTACATCGTTATTTAAATCTCGTAGTTGTCGGGCAACAAATCTTCCAAGAAACCCGCCACCACCAGTAATTAAAATTTTATTCATTTTTTAATCTTCTTTATTTTCTTTCTCTTTATTTTTTTCTAATTTGCCCTTCTTCACTTTTCTTCGTGCCTTCGTGATGAAGTTTTTTATCTTTTCTATGTGGTTAGTCTTATTTTATCACTATTCAGTATTGTTCCTGAGCCCATATGGTAAGTTTCTCACGGAAGATTTTTGCATTATGCCTGATATCAACGGGAAATGATTTATGAAACAGGATTTTTTTAATACTTGTACAATGATCGAATTTACTACTGATGTCTAGTAATTCCTCAATAAAAGTATTTCTTTCAGTAGAATTATAAGGAAATTTGTCAGGTTTGGGTTCAATAATGATTACAGGTTCGTGATTTCCTTTTATCCCCAACCCTACCAGGGCTGATCTGAAAACTTTTGGATGAAGATTAAAAATAGATTCGCATGGCACAGTATACATTTCGCCATCAGTTGTTGTCAGCCTATGATTTTTCCGACCGCAAAACCATAACTTTCCATCTGAATCAAGATATCCAGTGTCGCCAATTCTGTGCCAGAGTGTTTTGCCATCCATGATTTTAGATAATGCAGTATCCTTTGGTCTTTCAAAATATTCCTTTGTTACCGAAGGTCCACTAACTATTATTTCACCAATTTTATCTTTTTCAAGTTCAGAAACATCATTGATATCAATAATAACATCATCAGTTATAGAGATAATTTTTATTTCCACTTCGGGAGCAGCGTATCCAACACAGGTTCCCATGCCAAGTTTACTCTGTTTATAAGTTTCTGAAATAACTTCTTTGCCACTGGTTGACGCAACGGGGAGCGATTCAGTTGCTCCATAAGGAGTGTATATATCACCATTTATTAGAATTTCTGAAAATTTCAATATAAGATCACCTGGGACAGGCGCACCGGCCATCAGTATACGTTTGATGGATGGGAGTTTTATACAATTACTGAGGCAATAACTGGAAACTGTTTTCCATATTGCAGGAGAACCAAAAGAAGTAGTAACTCCATGATCGTTTATTGCTTCGATGATATTTGCAGGATTTACTTCAGCGGGTTTTGTTGCATCCATGTCTGGAATTATGCATGTCATCCCGAATGCTACGTCAAATAAGGCAAAAACTGGAAGACATGCCAGATCAACTTCATTTTCCTTAAAACCATATAATTTTTTTAAAAGCCTGACCTGAGAATCAAACATACCATGTTCGTATAAAACTCCTTTTGCAGGGCCAGTTGAACCGCTTGTAAATAAAATAGCTGCAGGATCAGTTTTTAAAGTATCTTTAATCGTGAACTGTTCAGAGCAGTTTTTTGATATGGATTCAAGATCATGTCCTAGAAATGAAAAACTACCATCGACAACAATGTTGCATGTTACAGATGTAAAATAAGATGGGAACATTAGTCTTACGCCATGAACCAGCGGTATTCCAACTACAGCGTCTGGAGAAACATTTTTAATGCAATCCAAGAGTCTTTTTCTACCCATTCCAGGATCTATAAGTATTGGTACGGCTTGTATTTTGAATAAAGCAAATGTCAACGCAATAAAATTAAGTGAAGGTTTTACCATCAGCAGAACTTTTGTACCCTTGCTGATTCCGTGATTCTGCATTGCGTGTGCATAGCGATTGCAGGTTTGATCCAATTGTTTATAAGTAAAATGAGTATAATTTCTTTTGCCATTATTATCTTTTTTTCCAGGGAAAATAACGGCTTTGTCAAATGGACGCTTTTGTGCCATTTCAGGTAAATACTTTGCAATATTATAATTTTTGGTTTTAGTTGTTTTCATTTTTCAAAAAAGCATTTTCGATAATTTCTGTTACATCCGCTGTTTTATCTTCCAGGATATAATGATTAGCATCATAAAATGGATAACATTTGGCTTTAGGGAAAAATTCCTTAAATCTGGCCATAAAATGTGGAGTAAAACAGAAATCTTTACATCCCCATATCAATGTAATTGATCTATTTTTGAAGAGGGATAGATTTTTTTCTATAAACTTCAATTCATTATATGATCTGTGAAACTTGTGCATTGGTATGTCCTTAACAAAATTATAGACAGCTATTCTATTTTTGAAATTATTATAAGGATATAGAAAACATCTTAAAATTTCACCTTGAAGACCATTTTCCTTAACTGTAGCCATGTATCTGGCGGCCTGGACAAAAAGATTTAATTGCCTGATTGCAAATTCACCTATAATTGGAATTTTACCGACTGCTATTCTCAGAGGAATAAAACTATCTGCAAAAGCAGAAGTATTCATAATTATTAGACGGTTTATTTTCTCAGCCATTCTAGCGGCAACACCCATACCAATGGCACCACCCCAATCATGAACAACAAGATTAAATTTTTTAAGTTTAAGTTTTTCAATCAGGCTGATACAATTATCAATATGAGTAGTCAGACAATAATCGTATATCTGTGGTTTATCACTTAGACCACATCCCATATGATCAGGAACAATACACCTGAAATTACTGCATAATTTTTTAACAAGATTACGATAGAAAAATGACCAGGTGGGATTCCCATGAAGCATTACAACTGGAAAGCCAGTACCATGATCAAGATAGTGCATCTTGTGATTTTGAATTTTAATCCAATTCGATGAAAATGGGTATTCTTCAGATTTAAAGGCACTTTCGTAATCAGACATTACCATTTTACCCCAAGCATAAGGGAATTAATCCCACTTCCTATTCCGAGAAGTGCAATAATATCATCTTTTTTTAACAATTCTTTTTCTATGCCTAATGATAGTGTTGCAGGTAATGATACAGAACCCATATTTCCAAGAAATGAGAAAGTAGAATAGTCTTTTTCAGGATCTATTTTCAATGTATCAAGTAGAAGTTTTCTATAAGCGCTTCCTACTTGATGGCAAAAAAATCTGTTGAATTTTTCTGAGTTCATTTTAAGAACTGATTTCATTTTTTTCCAGTTTTTGCGTGCAAGTGCACAACCAGCCATAAGAAGAGTTTCGGCGTCTGTGTTCATGAGTATCTCTGCATTATCATGTACACCGATGTCTTCTTTTTTTGATTCATCACCCTGTCCACCCTGGCAGAGATTATTGTAATTAGAAGCAACCATACATGATCCGCCAAGAATCATGTGTTGGTGTTTAGACACAGAAGAATGAACAAGAACGGCAGCAGCTGCACCAGAACCAATAGTTAAAGAAGCAAAACTTCCTTTAATGCTCTTGCGTGTCAGACTTTTATTGGAATTGAGATTATTAATCGTACTTTCAACAAGTGGACGACCATTTTCACCTGCAACTATTAACGCAGATTTTATAATTCCGCTTTCAATCAGGTTTGATGCTATTACCATGGAATTGAGAAATCCAAGGCAGGCATTTGACAGGTCAAAGATCATGGCATTTTCATTAAGACCAATTTTTTCATGTACAACGGATGCCGTAGCTGGTTCGAGAAAGTCTCTACTAACAGAAGAGTGAATAAGTAGACCTATGTCATCCTGAGATATACCAGACTTTTCGATAGCCATTCTTCCAGCGCAGGCTGCAGCATCGCTTGGCATAGTACCTGATTCCCAGAATCGTCTTTCTCTGATCCCAGTGAAGAGCTCAAGTCTGCCAGTAGAAAGTTTAAGTCTGTCATAAATAGGTTTTAATCTATTTTCAATTT
>DAOVTB010000105.1 GCA_030633305.1 Candidatus Muiribacteriota bacterium | reverse complement strand
AGGATTTTTTCAGTTTACATGGAAAAAGACCAAGTCTCATGGTTCCACCATAATTTTCAATATTCTTTTGGGATTCAAGTATTGCTATAACAGGATCTTTTGCCTCATTATCAAATTCAAGTGAATTTGCATCGTTTAAAGAACAAACATTTCGGGCAAACTCAATTGCTGCAACTTGCATTCCAAGGCAGATTCCAAAAAATGGAATATTATTCTCCCTTGCAAACTTAACTGCTGCAAGTTTTCCATCAATACCTCTTTCGCCAAACCCGCCTGGAACCAAAATTCCATCTACATCAGCCAGCTCATTTATCATTTTCTGATCATTATCTATAATGTCTTCACTGTTAACCCACTTTATATCAACAGCAGTTTCCTGATCGATACCCCCATGCCGGAGGGATTCGTAAATTGAAATATACGCATCGCGAAGTTTAATGTATTTTCCAACAATAGCAATAGTAACATTTGACTTTTGCGAGACATAAACTTTTTCCATAAATTTATCCCAATCAGTCTTTACGTCTGATTTTTTAATTTTTAAACCCAATTTATCCGCCACTACAATATCCAGTTTCTGTTTACGAAGCATAATTGGCACTTCATATATTTCCTTAACATCTTTAGCAAGAAAAACATTCTTTTCACCAACATCACAAAAAAGCCCAATTTTATTTTTTACTTCTTTAGAAAGATTTCTATCAGAACGGCATATTATGATATCAGGTGAAATTCCAAGGCTTCTGAGAACAGATACAGAATGTTGTGTTGGTTTAGTTTTCATCTCGCCACTTGTTTTAAGATATGGTAAAAGAGTTACATGAATAAAAAGACAATTTTCGCGCCCTACAGTCAATTTCATCTGTCTAATAGCTTCAATAAACGGTAAAGACTCAATATCACCTACGGTTCCACCTACTTCAGTAATGACAATATCAATTTCTCCATTATTTCCAGCACCAGTCATCTTCTCTTTTATCATGTCTGTAATGTGCGGAATAACCTGAACAGTAGCACCAAGATAATCTCCACGTCTCTCTTTTCGAAGTACATTCCAGTATATCTGTCCGCTCGTCACATTATTAATGCGTGAAAGTTTTACATCAGCAAATCTTTCATAATGTCCAAGATCCAGATCTGTCTCTGCACCATCTTCGGTCACATATACTTCTCCATGTTGAAATGGACTCATAGTTCCAGGATCTACATTAATATAAGGATCCAGTTTTTGAAGTGTAATATTTAGACCATGATCCTTCAAAATTCTTCCGAGTGAAGCAGCAGTTATTCCTTTTCCAAGTGATGAAACTACACCACCAGTTACAAATATATATTTAGTTTTTTTCATTATGAAAACCCTTTCATTATTTAAATTTTATAATAGAGTTCATTATATTTATATTGGTTAACATTGTCAATTTCATTTTGCTAACAAAATACATACAATTTCCTTATAAACATTCTTGACTAATTAAGATATATACATTATATTAAATTCACTTTTTATTTAGAAATTTAAATATTAAACTTAAAATACATGGAGTTATTATGGAAAATCTTGAATTTATCAAAAATGTGAGTATCTTTGCTGAACTTGAAGAAAAGGAAATCATTAAACTTGTTGAAATTATTCAGGAAGTTGATTTTAAACAAGGTGAAGCTATATTCAAACAAGGTGATACTGGCGATGCACTTTATGTCATAAAAAAAGGTACTGTTGAAATCGTTAAAAATGGGATGTCTGTCTGTAATCTTGAACCCGGTGCTTTTTTTGGAGAAATGGCATTAGTCGAGAGTAAACCAAGAAATGCTGATATTACTGCCAATGAAGACATTTCACTATTAAAAATATCAAAAAAGGATTTTAATTTTTTTATTCGATCAAATCCTACAATATTATTGAAGATTGTTTCATTTATGACTGAAAGAGCAAGAGTTCTTGCGCGCACTGATTCTAAATCTGACGGTGATAACTCAGATGCTGAAGAGAAAAAAGAAGCAAATATTATTACTTTTTTCAGTGCAAAAGGTGGAGTTGGAAAATCATTGATCATATCTAATATGGCCTCTCTTATGGCTGAAATGCTTCATGAACAAGGAAAAAAAATACTTTTATGGGATATGGACTTTGAGTTTGGATGTGTTGATATACTGCTGAATATAAAACACTCAGCAACTATCTATGAATTTGTTGAAAGTAATCTTGAAGATTGGAATTTTGAGGACTTAGAACCATTTTTGTACAATAGTGATACAATGGATAATTTATCTGTATTTATTTCACCGGATTCGCCCGAAAAAAGTGAGGTTGTAAACATGCAGCATGTTAGAAATCTTCTGTTCTGTTTTAAACAGCATTTCGATTATATTTTCATAGATCTTCCAAGTTCTTTTCTTGATACAACTATTACAGCTCTGGATAATTCTGACCATATTATATTTACTCTTACCAAAGAAATTCCTACAATAAGAAATTCTATCCGCTGTTTAAAACTTATGAAATCACTTCGATATCAGGATGGCACTGTCAAACTTCTCATCAATGATTTTGGTTCAACACTTAATATTGAAACAGAAAAAATAGAACAAAAACTTGAAAACAAAGTCATTGCCACAATGGCTGATGAAAAAGAGCTTGTTATAAAAGCTGTAACTAAAGGAACTCTTGTTCATAAAATCGATTCATCTTCATCAATGGTAAGGACAATGAAAAACATCATTCTTAAAGTATCTACAGATGAAGATAAGGAAATCATAAAAGCTTCTGGCCAGGTTCAGGATGAAGGTAGCGGTTTCATGGATAAATTGAAAAATATGTTTAGTTGAAAAACTATTTAAGTCTATATTTTCATATTCCATTTTGTTTAAGAAAATGTGATTACTGTGATTTCTATTCGACTGTACCATCTAGATTTGAAGTTGATTTGTTTGTACAGAATATTTTCCGTGATATTGCTGAAAAAAAAAAACTTTTACCCCTAAACTATAGAATTCGTACTATTTATTTTGGCGGCGGTACCCCATCTGTTATTTTGAAATATTTTCCTGATTTTTTCCTGGATATAATAAGTCAATTTTCATCTGCAATAAAAAACAAAATTGAAATAACTGCTGAAATCAATCCATCAGTAATCGAGTTGAATGAAATAGATTTATTAGTTGAAAGTGGTGTAAACAGAGTTAGTGTTGGGATACAGACCATAGACCGTAATCTTCTGAAATTTATTGGTCGAAAAAGCATTCCTGAAAAATCTGAAAATAATCTGAAAAAAATATCAGAATTATTTTCAAACTGGAGTATAGATATAATTTTTGGAATTCCAGGCCAAACGTTAAAATCAATATCCCGGACTCTAGATAATTTTTTTTCATCAACATTTCAAAATCCACCAAAACATGTATCTGCTTATCAACTTGAATTTAAGGATAATACCGTGTTAAAAAAAAAAAATATCAAATTGCCTGATGAAGACGTAATTGTTGAGCAAAATAATTTAATCTGTAACTTTCTTAAACAACAGAAAATGACTCACTATGAAGTTTCAAATTTTGCTAAACCTGGATATTATTCTTTACATAATCAGTCTTACTGGAATGAACTGAATTATCTAGCCTTTGGACCTGGTGCAACCGGTAAGTTTTACTGTACCAGAACTGAAAATACAGCTTCCAAAGATATAATTTCTCAGAGGACTCTTATAGAAAAACCAGAATTACTCAAAGATACATACATAATGATGAAATTACGTACAATCTCTGGAATCCAATTCAATAAGTTTAAGAAAAGATTCAAAACTGATTTTATGCTAAAATACGGTAAGGGTGTAAAAAAATGTCTCAATTCTGGCCATGGTATTATTGAAAAAAATAGATTTAGGCTAGAAGAAAAAGACTGGATGGTCTTAAACAGCATACTTTACGAAATCCTATGATAAATAAATTATGAACAATTACTACATTATTTTAAAATGCTTTATTAAATCAATATTGTTATCATTTGGTGGAGGTTATACCTTTATTTCAATGGTAAAAGATAAACTTGTAACTGAATGTGAATTGATTGATTTAAAGGAGTATAATAATTTTCTGAATTGGGCTCAAATTATACCTGGTCCAGTATCTTTCAACTTTTCAGTTATTTTTTCCTACCATATTAGCGGAATTGGATTAGCTTTGATTTCCATGATTGTAATTTTAATACCACCAATTACAATTGTTCTTTTACTGAGCCATTTTTTACTAAGTTCAAAAATTTTTATAATATTTTTACAAGGAGTTCTCATATGTGTTCCGATTTTGATTTTAAATATTGTAATCGGTATTGCAAAGGATTTCAGTAAAATATCTCTCCAGTACTTATATGCTATTGCTTCTCTTATTATTATTATTATCAGTTCTGGAGAACTTATTGTTCATTTAATTATCTTTTTTATTGTCATAAGTATTTTGCATTATCTAATTACTTCCAAAAGGAATAAAACTGATGACATTACTTGAAGTCTATAGCTACTGGATGAAATCAGGGATTTATACTGTTGGAAGCGGATACGGACTTCTTCCATATCTTCTTTCTGAAACTCAGTCAAATAGTTCTCATATCGAATCATTACATTTAAATATTAGTGCGTCTCAGGTCTGCCCAGGTCCAATTGCTGTTAATCTGGCTGCTCTATGTGGTTCTAATGGATTTAATGTTCTATCAGCTCTGGCTGCAGTTGCTGGAGTCTTAACTGTTCCAGTTATTTTATTGTTTATATTTAATATTAATTATAAAAAACTTACTGGAAAACTTAAATCTTCCTTTGAATTTTATCTTCTCCCCCTTGTATGTGCTATTTTGATCTATTCATCTGCAACACTTATTGAATCCGAAAAATTAAAATCTGATTTTCTTCTTTATTTTTTGGCTGCTTTCCTGATAATATTTATTAAATTATCAACTATAAAAAGCATGGTATTATTAGGATGCATAAAGCTTGTTACTACATATTATTTTTAATTTCATTTTTTCTATATTTTAATTCTATATTAACAGCTGAGACATGGCCTATTGAAAAACATAATCTCCTTAGTTCCAGTTTTGGAGAATTCAGAAATGGACGTCTTCATGCTGGAATCGATATTAAAACAAATCATTGCACGGGTTTACCGGTTAAAGCATTCAAAAAGGGAAGAATATTCAGATTATCATATAACCTTCGAGGTTATGGAAAAGTCCTTTACATTATACACGAAGACAAAAGCTTTTCAGTTTATGCACACTTAAAAAAATTTGAAAACAAAGTTCTAAAGCTAGAAAATATCCTTAAGGAAGAACAAAAAAAAAGGAATAAATATTTTGGAATAGATATGAATATTTACAGTCGAGCTATTTGGGTTGACGAAGGTGATATTGTTGCATATAGTGGCGAGAGCGGTGTTGGATTCCCTCATCTTCATTTTGAACTTCGCAGAAATATCTTTACTCCAATAAATCCCTTATCCTGTAAAGAAATCATTAAAAAAGTGAAAGATACAAAAGCACCAGTTATCCGTGGTTTAACAGTTTTCCCTCTTTATAATACTGCTAGAGTTAACAGTCATTTTTTTCCAATTCGTTACGAAGTTGACAATTTATCTGGAAATATTTGTAAGGTAAATAAGACAATTTATTTAAATTCCAATGATTTAACCCAATATCTTATTTCAATTGATCTCCATGATAAATCAGATAAGTCTTCATCAAAACTTGGAATTTATTCTATTCAGATAAAAATTAATGGAAAAAAAATATATAATGACAGGATAAATGATATCGATTACCGTTCTAATAAAAAAGGATGGCTATATTTCAATCAGTATCTTTCTTCAACATATGCAGGAAGATATTATTTTAATCTTCTGCCGGACTATCGCCAGCTTGGAAATCTCCCGACTTTCAAGAAAATGTTTCCGACATCACCAGTTAATTTAAAAACCGGGCTTAACATATTAACTGCTGAATATAAAGATTATCATGGAAACAAAGTTGTATTGAAAGCAGATATTTTTTGCAGTTCATTTGTTTTCAACAAAAATTATAGTGGCCTGGATTTGAATAGAACTATTGACTATTTTAATGATGGTAGATTTTCAACTTTATCTAATACCAAAAACAAGTTCAAATACTCTCAAAAACACAAAAAAATATCATCTATTGAAAAGTCTAACTATTTCACACTGGATTTCAGTAAAACATTCACAACTGGTGAAATCTTTGAAGAGCTTAAACCAGAAAAAAGATTAAGAAAGTTAATATTTATTAAAAATGGTAATGCATTAAAAGTTGGTAATTGTGAGTTTAAAAATAATTGCGGTGAAGATATCCTTCTCATAAAAAAATCAACATCCGGAAAAATCTTTAAGAATAAATCAATAAAATTCCATACTCCCGTTTGGGAAATATTTCCTAAAAATTTAAGATTTGCTAAAAACAAAAATCTTGGAATCACCTTTTTTCATACAGATTATACAAAAGAAATGCTCAAAAAAATTGGTCTTTTTTCTATAAATAAAAAATCTAATTCATTAAGTCTTACTGGTCATGGTATTTCAAAAAAAAGTATGAATATACAATCACTTAAGAGTTTTTCTGGAAAGTATACTTTCGCTAGTGACCTGTCAGATCCAAAAATAACAAAGGTCTTTAGGAATAATCAGAAAAGACTTGTTGCAAAATTTAAAGATATTGGTAAAGGTATCAACTGGCTCAGTATTGATGTTCAGAATAAAAAAGATGGTAAATCAATTCCTGGAATACCTGATCCAGATCGAGGGCAATGGGTGTCAATTAAAAAAATCCCTAAAAATATCAATGTTGTAATTACTGTTAAAGATCGTGCTGATAATATTTGTGTCAAGAATTTCAAATTATGATTGCTAATATCAATTCTATCTACTAAGGTTTTTTTATTTTAAACTTGTCCTCTTATTCCGTGTTTTATCAGTGTTTGTCTGTGGCTATTTTTTTTTTGTATAATTAAATATTTGTATATCTTTAATTGATTGACAAATATCAAAAATTAAGTAGAATTATGTTATAAACTAAATTCAGGAGGGTGTTTTGAAAAAAATTACTTTTTTAATTGTATTCATTTTTACTTTAGTAACGTTTGGACAGTGTGCAGGTAACATTCTGGTTATCGGACCAGCTAGACGTGGTGTTGCTTTAGATGGACCAAGTACATACACCGTTTTTAATAAAACTGCAGCTTATAAAGGTCATGAAGCACATAGAATCATGCGCATCAATAATCAGCAATTGTCACGTGCGCGGATCAACATATCTGCTTACAACGGAAGTCACTCTTATTGTGATGTTATATTTAACATTAATAACCGAAGATTTGTTGCAATTTCGAGACTTGCACCTTTCAGACAAGGTTCTGGTTCAATATCTATTCCTGTTTCTGTACTTCAATATGGCCAGGATCTAAGAGTTGTTTCCTTTGTTGATACCTTTGCTCCAACTTCGTGGGTAAAAGTATCTCTAACTGTGTACAATCATTATGTAAATCCACAACAACCTTCATACCCACCAACTCCTGGGATTTTGGTTAATATTAATACTGCTAATGTCAATGAATTGTCAAGACTTCAGGGTGTTGGCGTCACTAGAGCAAGAGCTATTGTTGACTGGAGATATAGGCATGGTAGATTCAATTCCATTCATCAACTTGCAAGCGTTCCTGGTTTTTCAATGACTATGGTCAATAGATTAACACCATATATAACGATAAGTGGCGGCTATAAACCTCCTACTCCGCCAAATCCTCATAATAATAATGTTGATCGTATAATTAAACGTGCAGAGAATGCGGCTACTTATAAAAGAGGTGATGACATCCTGATTAACGGTGCAAGACGTGTTAGAAGCTTGAAAGGGTTATTGAAACTTTCAGCACATGCTCATTACCGAACAACTACTGACCAGATTCTAGCCATTATTTCAAGAGGGACAGGTCAGTTACAAGATCTGCCAACATATAATCAGATACAGCGGACATTTAATCAATATTCGACTTATGTCACAGGCGATAACATGTTAAAAGCTATTAAGTTTCACGTGAATAATGCTACTGATTCTATCAAACTTTCAATTCTGGCAAATTACAGGGAGACTTCCAAAGAACTTCTGCTTTATGTTAAACAAAACTATAGAAGAATGAATAATTATCCCTCTGCAAGACAGCTTGTTAATTTTTCTAGTCAAGCTTCTTCATACCAGATTGGTGACGATATACTTATAACTGGATCACCAATGATGCATAATCAATATGATTTTGATACACTTATTGATGCAGCGACATATCGTACTACAAAAGAACAAATCAGAAAAATCAGACAGCAGATGTATGGATATAATAATGGCTATAACAATGGACATGGCAACGTTTATTCTGCTCCAAGAAATGGAAGACGCAGAGAAAATCTTGTTGAAGAAGTTGAATCAAAAGATAAATTTATCTTTAGTAAAGATGCAATTGAAGATATTGGCAAGATTTATGAAATTAAAGAGCCAACTATCAAAGCGGAAGAAATTAGCGAAATGTCAATTGATAGAATTAGAACTCTTTCTAAATCCTATAGAGATAAAAAAATCAAACATTCTCCAAGAAACTTGAAATCTATCATTAAACTTAAAGAAAAAGTAAATGCTCTTAAACTTTCAGGACAGGTTGAAGAT
Organism: Candidatus Muiribacteriota bacterium; assembly: GCA_030633305.1. Lineage (GTDB taxonomy): Bacteria > Muiribacteriota > DAOVTB01 > DAOVTB01 > DAOVTB01 > DAOVTB01. The sequence continues at coordinate 6,298 of DAOVTB010000105.1, read as the reverse complement.
ATTGATGATGTCGTAGAAAATTTGAAATAGAACTTCTAAATACATAAAAAAAAAAGGTCCGGAATTATTTCCGGACCTTTTTTTATTCTATTCATGTTTCTTCGTGTCCTTCTCTGTGCTTCTACTTATGGTATTCAGAACCATTATTGATCTGGAATGCCCTGTAGATTTGTTCAAGAAGAATCACCCTAGTCATCTCATGCAGATAAGTTAATTTGGATAGCGACAGACTGAAATTAGCAAGTTTCCTTACTTTATCAGAAATACCAAATGCTCCACCAATTATAAAAACAAGATCTTTAGGCAAAGTAGTTAATTCTTGAAATTTTGATGCAAATTGTATAGAAGACATTATCTTCCCATATTCTTCTAGAACTATGATAAAAGGATTATTAAGCTTCCCTATCCTGCCACAAATTTTTTCACCTTCATACTCAATGATATCCCTTGTCTTCTTTCCTTTTTTTGTACTTTTGATATCTATAAAGTCAAATTGAATATCACTGAAATGCCTTATTTTTTTTTCATAAAGCATAATACCATCTTTTAAATATCGTTCTTTGGTTTTACCAGGCGATAGAATAATAATTGATTTTGACATATTTTTCTTCTTTATTTTTTAATAATATCCCCTGTGTTCTGAATGAGATGAAGGTTGGAATATTCTGCATCTGGATAAACCGAGGCGTACCGACGTACGTTGAGGTTTGGACTGATGCTGAATATTTCAAGATTCGCTTAGTCAGGACGCAGGTTAATAGCCGCTTGAAATTACTTTATCACCTATTTTAGGACTGTAATCAATATTTTTGAATCTATGAATTCTACATCGCGAAATTTTATCTTTGATAGTTCTGGCTCGTAAAACTGCTTTTTCATCCAGAGTTTTACCATTTCCTTTTAAAATTGAAAATCTCAATTTATGATACACTCCATCATTTTTCCCTGTATTTATCCATGCATAATCAGGATTTTTATCAAGTCTAATAATTCTAGATTTAATAGGAAAAGTATCAATTAAAAATTTAACTATGCCTTCTCTTTTATCAAATATTATATCTTCAATAACTGATTTCACTGTCTCATCAAAATCATTGAAATAGGGATTATATCTGTAATCATGCAAATTACTGCGATGTTCATCGTATATACTCATCCCCTGATTTTCCCGCCAGTAATATGGGACATCTCCATAAAACCTGGAATCACCAGGATATAAATGTAATGTCCCTGTTTTTGAAAAGAAGCCTCGCTTTCTGTTAACAACTTTTCCGCTGGAGTATTTAATCAATTTAATATCGATCCTTATATCCATATCCAGATCTGAATAGTCATATCTATAATAACTCCTGTCATCATCATCAATATAACGATCGAAATGATTTCTAACTGAAAATTCGTATTGATGCATTGTAACATCAAGAATATAATCAATGTTTTCCTTGTTTCTAAGAGCAGATACTTTATCATGGATAACAATAAATTTTGATGTATTATCAAGAAATTCAATTGTTTTTTCTCTAATAAGACTAGTAATATTTGATGCATTTGCTCTATATGAACTGTTTCTTATAAAAGGGAAATATACATATATACCACTTTTCTTAGCAGGTTTCTTCTGGATATCAATTTTATCTCCAGTCAATGAAGTTCTGGATAAAAGAAATAACAAACGTTTTTTTACAATCTTAATCGCTTCATTCTGAAGTTTAACTTTTCCCTTCATTAAATCTTCAAGGAGAATTAGGATTGCACTTTCAAATATTTTTGCATTTTGATCAGAAGTTTTTTTCAAATATTTTATAAATTCATATATATTTTGATCAGGATTTTCCTTAAGTTCATCAACTAACATTCTTGAAACAGAGTTTACTTCACTTACATTTTTGCGTGCCTTAAGAATAATGCGATAATTGGAAAAATCAACTGTATAACAATTAGAGCAGATAAATAAAATTAGTATTAATATTACAAATTTATACCTTATACTCTGCACTTGTATTTTTTCCTTCCTTAATTTCAACAGCATATATTTCAGCATTACTGAACTTTCCCTTGAAATAATTATAAATAATTTTTGATATATTCTCTGCAGTTGGATCAATACTTTTGAAATAATCCAACTCATTGAGTAATTTATGATCAAATTTTTCTAAAATTAGTTTTAATTCCCGCTTGATTTCATTAAAATCTATCAACATACCGTCTATAAGTTTGTCACCCGAAAATGTTACTTTTACACCCCAGTTGTGTCCATGCATAAATTTGCATTTTCCATCATACTTTTCAAGAAAATGTGCACTTGAAAAATCACTCTCTACCGAAATATAGTGCACGATTGCCTCCTAATATACTATTTGCCTTTCTGGTCATCCGCAATAGGTAACGGAGTCAACTGACTTGAACCGGGTCCAGTAGCATCAGTATCCGCCGGAGCGGCTGTAGGATCATCAGTTTTTGTTGTTGTAGATTCTTCTGCATCTCGGATAGCTTTTTTCTGTTCCTTGACCTCTGTTTTTGAAAACAGTTCTTTTTCTTTACCTGATTCAGTATCCAGTAATACAACACTATTATTCTTGATTCCAGATACCTTGTAATTAGTTCCTGGTATTTCCTCATTTATTCTTCTAAGAAGAACATCACCAGAAGTCGAATCTTTAAAAATTGCCAACCTGCTGTTCTTCATCCCCATAGTACCTTTATAGTTATAGTTTTTAACAATTGTATCCCATCTTTTTTTTGCTTCTTCTTCTTTTTTTTCTTCACTCAGTCTTCTTTTTTCTTCATCAGAGATTTCAACTTTCTTCTCTTCTTCCGTTGTTTTTTCAATTTTAGAATCCTCAACTGCAACAACTGGATGTGATCTATAATCATATGGATCAGTCCCGGCAGCTATCTCCTGTTCATTGGTATAGCCATCATCATCTATATCCGAATCTTCCTTATCTGGAATACCATCACCGTCTGTATCAGAAAGATAAATTCTTACTTCCCAATCTTCATAAGGATTATATTGGAATGTATAATCATAATTACGAATCAATTCGCCTTTTTCTCTGGCAACGATCAATTCTTTATTGTTTATTTGAGGAATATCATTAATTGTAAGTCTAAGATTAATTTTTGGAGCAGCTTTTTTAGGATCTTTTTTCCCTTTTGCACCTTTCTTAGTTCTACTGGACTTTTTAGGTGCAGCTTTTTTAGATGTTGTAGCCGGTTTTGAAGAAGTAGAACCTCGTCTCCCACGTCTACCGCGCCGACCAGTCGTCTGTTTTTGTTCATCCTCACCAGCTTCTTTCTTGCCGCCTCTTCCTCTTACAAGAAACACAACTAGTATAATCAATACAATTCCTATACCAATTGCAACCGGTTTATTTTTTTTTAGAAAATCCATTTATTACCTCGTAAAGAAATATGTAAACATTTTTGCAGCTACTTCAAATTTACCATCTTCATTATTTAAACTTACAAAATCAAATCCATTTTTTTCCATTTGAACAATAATCTCCATATTTTCGAGAAACCAAAGGAATTTTTTTACATTTTCGTAATATCCCTCAATTTTCATAGAAAATGAAAATTTTCTAATACTACCTGCAATACCCTCAGTAGGCGATTCAGATGTTGTTAAATCTTTAATAACTACTTTAAATTTTTTCGCAAAATCATTAATTATCTTGATCAATTCAGGCTTTTTATTATAGGGTTTTATAATTTTCAAATATTGTTTGAATTCATTTCTCCTGATATTCCATTTAACCTTCTTTTTTTCATCAGTACGGTCTTTGATTTTTCTTTGTTTATCCAGACGCTTAATTTCTTTTTTACATTTTGTTGATTCATCGACCTTCTTTTTTATTTCAAGCTCTTCCTGGCGCTGAATATCACGACCTTCTTTGATAATTTTACTCCTTTTAGCAGAAAAATAAAAAAAGCCAAAGCCATCACCACCAAGAATTAAAAGAATAAGTGTATAGACTATAACCATTTCTGTTATCATTGCTGTTCGTGTCTTCATTTTGTTTTCCTCTTACTGATTAATTTCAACCAGACTGATCGCAATCAATTTTCCATCAGGTGAAGTTACCTCCACTGTACACTTTCCAGTTTTATGTGCAACAAATACCATTGTTGTTCCATCAGGGTCTAGTTCCAGATTAGCAATTGTTGATTTCTGTATAAGCTTCCATTTTAGCCATTCTGCAGGAACATTTACTTTCTTACCCGATACATCAAATCCAACAATATGGTACGGAGATGACGTTCCAGTAGTTTTTTTCAAATTCTTTTCTAAAGGACCAAATTGTATTAATGTAATCGGTGAATATTTAAACTTCATTTTGAATTCAACATATTTACGTTTAGTCTCTGCTTCAATCTTCTCTGATTCTGAAAGAAGAATTGTATCTTTGAAATTTATATCTTTTTCAAGTTCACTCCAGAACGTATAGATCTGATTAAGATTTTCAGCCCAGCAGGTATATACAAACTCCGGAACTCCTTCAACTTCTTTTTTTACTACATTTTTTATCCACATTTCTTCAGGAGCCATTTTCTCCATTCTTTCAAGATAATATGACCATCTAATATATTCTGCTCCCATAAATTTATTAAGAAAGTCGATTCTCTCTTTCAGCTTAAATATATCTTCAGGTTTCACGGCTTTACGGCCAAGTATCGCCTTTGCCTTCTTTATCTTTTTTTTCAAATTATTAACTTTAACAGACCATTTAGAAATTTTTGCTTTATCTATTTCGACTTTTACAGTTTTTTTCAACTTTGTATTAGAAACATGAAATGCAAAAAAAGCACCAGCTGATACTAAAAGAAGGATACAGAAAATGATTATTCCTATCCAGTCTCTCTTAACACCAATATATTTTCTAGGTAATAAATTGAACTGTATTCTCATTGTCTCATCAATGCTCCTAATACAGGCATAAGAATATTTGTCTCTTCCCGTACAATTCCTTTATCACAACCAATTTTAACAAATGAATCTGCACGTTTTACTGATATATTGAGATGTTGTTGTATTGCAACATCTATTTTGCCGAAATTACTTGTCCCACCAGTTAAAATGATTTCATCAATTTTGAATTCACGCCATTTTGCAAGATAAGAATCAAATGAATTATAAAGTTCTTTGATCAATTCTCCAAATACAGGTCTTATAATTGCGTAATTTTTTATCTTATTCTGTTCTGATGGATTGTCAGGAATAAAAAATGTTTCTTCTTGTTTTATTTTTTCTACTTCATCATAACTCATTGATAACTGGCTCATCAATATTTTAGTAATTTTAGAACCACCAATGTTAACTTTTCTAAGTGTTCTCAATTCAGTATCTCTAAAAATTGCAATAGTTGAATTTTCATGACCAAGATAAACTACCGCTATATTCTGACCAGCTTTATCTTCTTCTTCCATACTTGGATAAAGACTATGAATAATATTGAAAAAAGTAGAATCAACTGCCAACGGATATAAACCAACATCCTGAAATAATTTACCAATCTCAAGCATTGAATCTTTGAAAACCGCTTGTGTAAGTATATTATTTCTGTCATTTTTATTTACTTGCATGTAATCAATAAAATAGTTTTCAAGATCCTGTGCAAGTACTGGCTGAAGTTTAGTCAAAACCTGTTCACGCATTTCGGCTTCAGTAGCCTGTTGTGGCACTGAAATCCAGTTGACAACTGTCAGGGAATCAGGAATTGATATGATAACATCTCTACCTTTGAATTTCATTTCACTGATAGATTCCTTAATGATAGCTTCTATTTCTTTTCCTGCAACTAGTGGTTTTTCAGGATAAGAACTAATAAAAGCTTCATTTGGAATCTCCAGTATTGAAAAATCCTCAAGCCAGAGTCCTTCTTCTTCATCATTGCTAACAGCTGCAGCTATTTTTATATACCTGGACCCAATATCTACTGCTATAGTTTTTTTGTAATTTATTGCCAACTTTTTACTTCCTCATATTTAATTTGATGATAGATCAGCTGCTTCACTAATAGCTGTTACTCCTTCAAATACCTTTTCTTTTCCTGCCATTACAAGTGTTTTCATTCCTTCTTTGATCGCCTGTGCAAGTAATTCCATAGAAGAAGCTTTATCATATATCATCTGCCTTAGAGTCGGAGTACAATCCATTACCTCGTAACATCCAATTCGTCCTTTGAATCCCATTTGTTTACATTCCGGACATCCTTTTGGACCATAAAATGTTTGTTTCATAAGTTCTTCTTCAGTAACACCACATTGTTCAATTAATAATTTTTCAGGCTTTGTT
>DAOVTB010000032.1 GCA_030633305.1 Candidatus Muiribacteriota bacterium | reverse complement strand
TTTGATAATAAAAAATCGGATAATAAATTTCTTTTCCATTGGCATCTATTCGTTTATTTATAACGATATCGTCAATTCCAAGATCACATTTTTTAATTACCCTTTTTGCAAAATCAAAGAGCACTTCATTGTATGAATATAATTTTGAAACATACGAAAGGTCAGGTTGATAATCATAAAAACCTAGAGCATGAACATTCGAACTAATAAATGAGAAAAAGTTATAAATAACTGATAATTCATTAATTTCATATTGGTTTGCAGTACTAATAAATGAAGCATTAGATCTTAATTTTATTTGATTTACAGATTTATAATATTCTACACACTTCTCAATTTTATTATTTAATCTCTCAATTACTAATACTGAACGCCGAATCTTCTTTGATAACTTTTCATATTTAATTTCTTTTCTAGTTAAGGCTAACTCATATCGATATTTAACTTTGTCTATTTCAAATTCAATATATACTTCAATTACTTGATCATTACTAAAAAAAGAGTCAATGTAAATATCATCATCTGGTTTCTTATTAAATGAATCACAACAAAAGGTACGTAAAAAAGACAGAATTTTTAACACATTTGTTTTTCCAGAGCCATTCGCACCTTTTACGCAAATCGCATGTGAATAATCGCTGACACTTTTTAATTTGCTATTCGAGGGTAATTCAAAGGAAACTTCAACACCTTCTTTAAAACTACAAAAATTTCTAGCACCAAATTTAATCAACATAATTTTCTCCTGCAGCATTTATATATTTAATATATCATCTGAATTACTTATCGACAACTCTTAATTGATTCTTTTGACATTTTTGACGTTTTTTTACAATAAGGATCAACTTATTGCATTTTAAGAACATTATTCCACTAATTAAATGAAAAAATATTTATTGATATAAAAATAATGTGTATAGTGAAAGATTCCTTGTTTGCACTGTAAATATGTACTAAAATTGTTAAGCTACTAAGATGTAAAAAATTATGGGATTGTAAAATGGATAATTATATAATAAAAAAATTGAAACTTGGCAATGAATTAGAAAGTTCTATAACACAAATAACAACAGCATTAAAAGAATTGCAAACAACAGTTCAAGAAACTTGCTATTATTTCATTGCTTTTCAGTTACTATCAAACGGATTCGAAAGGCTTTTAAAATGTAGCCTTTGTTATGGTCATTTACACAAATCCGATAAATTCCCTAGCCTCAGAAATATCAGAACCCATAGTATTTTCAAATTACTCGATACTTTTCTATCAGAATATTTTGTACAACTAGTTCCAGCATTAAAAGAAGATTATAACTTTCTAACAAAAGATAAGGAATTGAAAATACTTGTTCAATCATTAACAGAATTCGGAAAGAATGCAAGATATCATAATTTAAATGTTGTAACGGGGAACCCAAAGGCAATTGATATTGAAGACATATGGAAAAAATTAGAGACTGATTTTGTTATGAATGATCCCGAATTGAAGAAAAAATTGTTTGATGAACCAGATTACGACACCGTTGACAGTGCTGCAACGAGACACTTTGTTTCAATATTTGAAAGATTAACAAGAGCAATTGTTAGACAATTCACTTTAGGTGATATGGGAAATGAACCTGGAAAATATATTGGTTTTTATTCTCATTTCTTACTTTTACAAGATGATCAAATTGGGGAAACTGACTATTATAAAGAATTTTTTTATAAAGAAATAAAAAAACCTAAAAAATATGACAAAAAAAATAGAAACAATAAGAAGACAATTAAAAAAAATGACTATAAAGAACTCTGGCCCTTCAAAAATGCTGATTTCGTAATTGTTGAAAAATCAGATGATGATGATTTTTTTCTGATCATCAATAACCTGGTATATGCTTTAAACGGAACTACAGCACATAATTTTGACTTGCCTTTTGCTCATGATTGTGGCGAGACATATCGCGGTAGGGATGTTTCTGTTTTTCTTACTATTGCTCAAAAATTATGAATTTTCATGCTTTTTAGAACCATAATTTCATAAAACAGACGGAGGGTCATATCCTATACACTCTATCCCAATTATTTGAAGAATTTACCCTTAGGCATATTGAAAAGCCAAACACGAAAATGAAAGAATTTTTTTAACGATTAACGAAATCCTGAAATAAATAATTGACCAGAAATTCGATTGAAGCCTTCGTTTATTTCGTGTTCCTTCTTATACATCCCAAAAACAACCGTGTGAAGCAAAACAACGGTAATGATGTTCGAGCCCGGAAGGCGAGTTTCATTATACACGATGTATCCTAACAATCGTTGCGAGCTGCGGTTGTCGAAAGAATAAGACAAGCTTCAATTTCGCGGTTGACACACGGAATTTCTGGGTAATTATTTATTTCAGCCGGCCAGTTTTTTAATAATTGAAACTTTAATCTAGTAATCCTCAACGATCAAATTTCTCATTCAAATCAGCCATATCACTTTCAAAAAACAGAAATTTCTGATCCAGAAGTGTTTTAAGAGAAGCCTTTTAGGAATCAGTCAAAAAATATACGCTTTAGAGGTTTCTAATTTTTGGCATGCAAGACGACACTACCAATCATTTCCTGTTTAATAGGTGCCCATAAATTGTCTGTTACCCAACGCAACGGCACCTTCGAGTCATTATGCAGGAGTTTAACTTTAAATTTTGGTTCAGATCTATTGGAGTGGGAAAAATGTCTTTTAATCCGGACGATTGCTCGTCCTTTAAATTCTTTTTTTACCATTTTTTGGTATCCCGACTCAGCCCTGTAAATATTGAAGGCAAGGATTACATCAGGACCATAAAATTTTGTTTGCCGTATATTCATAAAACAAGATTTTCCCCATTGGAATTGAGCCAGCCAGTCTTTTACATGAAAAGCCCATTTATGTAAGACCTTCCCATGAACAACCTTCGTTGCGACTAATTCCATAAAGTAGCCATCATTTATATTGCCGTTATAAGATATGCGCAAGTCTTTATGTATCAAATTACCCGCATCTCCATTATCAAAAAACCATAACGAACTAGGATAGCTGATAGTTACGATAAATAAAAACAGGATAAATATAAATGTTATTTTTTTCATAAAAATACTCCTATCATCGAATTATTGTACAAATGATACTCTTGATAACACTATAGAATCAACTTTTTTCTTTAGGGAAAAGAGTGATTCCTCAACGATCAAATTTCTTATATAAATCAGCTATCTCTCTTTCAAAAATCAAAAATTTCTGATCCAGAATTGTTTTAAGATAAGCTTTCCTGGAGTAAGTCAAAAAAGAGTACTTGATACTATTGTAAACATATTCCTTTATTTTTAAATAATCTGGTTGATATCTGCTTGCAAGAAGCATGTATTCATTAGAAAGATTATTCCGTAAAATACCGGAATCATCTGTACAGATTACAAGTGGAACTCCATAACTGGAATATATGCGGTATGGATGACTGTCTCCTTTTACTCCGAGTACAAATTGATTACTGGTGAGATTGATTTCAATAACAGCATTCTTTTTCAGGTCTTCAAGTAAACTCAGAGAGTCCTGTTCATATGGTAAAGTAACTCCATGCCCAATACGTTGTGCATCTGCAATATCTCTTGCCTGTTTAATATGGAATGTCAGATTTCCCGGGCTTACCATACCCAACGTCAGTTCACCTGCATGCAAAGAACAGTTGGCTTTCGGATACTTTCCTCCCAGATAATTAAACATCTGCATGTGTAATGTATAATCAGCTAGCGCAGTAGTATTGTTTTCAGGGGCTACAATATTTACTCCAACAAATATCGGGGATTTTTCTACCACAATATAAGCCGCAAGAAGGTCTGCAAAAAACTGAACTGGCGGAAAAACTCTTACAGGGTAAGTCTGATACCTCATCGTAAAATTTTTATCGTCGATTCCCTGATGACTCTTTTGAACCATAGTAATAAATTGATTAACTGAAGAGTTGAAGCCATTGTTTTTAAACAATATTTCTGACATCTGATCAAGTATTTTATTGACTTCTCTCTGCGAAGTTGACTTTCTCAGCACATTATTGAATTTCTTTATTTTATCAGCAGCAAAACAGTTTTTACTTTTTATTCCTACTCTTGAAACCATACATTCGATATAATCTACATTTTCCCTGATTGCTCTTTGTTTAATAATATTGAAACCAAGATTCATATATTCATGTGAAACTGCCCTGAAATATCCAAAGGTCTTAAAAAATTCAGAATCAGGTGGCGGCTGAAGATGATCATGATTTTGATAATCCTTATCTGACCAAAGAGTCAGCAATTTTCTGTAACGATCGTTATCCGAGATAAGCTGATCAACTGTTAACAGTTCCTGTTTTTCATTCTCTCTTTTTTTCACAATCCTTAAAGTCTTTTTATCTATAAACCAGTTTTTTTTCTTTATCCAATCCAGAAAAGTTTCTGCATATAGAGATCCTGAAAAATGATGATGAATGTCACCACCTTTAGGCATTTTTGTACAAAACAACGTCAACATTGCTATATTCGGTTTATCTCCCTCAAACATGCTTTCATAGAATTTTGATGTTGCATTTAAATTAAAAATCCGAGTTTTTAATCCTTTATTCTGTTTTGAACTTAAAGGCAGACTTACAATCTGAATAAAAAGTAACACAATTAATATAATTTTTTTAATGAATTTCATGCGATTTCCTTCATTTTTTATTATTTTTATATAATACTATAAAATCAGGAGATCAGGTCACAATTTTCCACTTGTCCTTATATCACAAATCATGTATCTTTGTAATAATTGAGGACATAAATGAAGAAAATACTGTTATTGGCAATATTATTTCCGCTTCTTCTGTTGTCTGGTTGCGGATTGTTATCACTGATTCTCGGCGAGACAAAAGAGCCAGTAGTAAAATCAGAACCTGTAAACAATGTTGTGATCAACAGACCCATTCTTTTCGAAAATGATAAGGATGTAAACACAGAGATCTATGTAATGAATATAGACGGAACCAGTCAGAGAAATGTAACGAACAATCCTGCTGAAGATTACGATCCATGCTGGTCACCAAACGCAAACAAGATAGTTTTTACTTCAGACAGAGACCACGCTAACGGAGAAATATATGTAATGAATCCAGACGGGACAAACGTAATCAGATTGACAACAAATATAGTCACAGATGGTTATGCAAACTGGTCTGTAAAAAGCAATAAAATAGTATATTCATACGATCTTGATGGAGTCGGAGATTTGTACACTATAAACAGTGATGGTAGTAATAATACCAGGATTACAAATGATGCCAATGCCGAGATTACACCATGCTGGTCTCCAGACGGAACCAAAATTGTTTTTGTCTCTGACAGAGATGGAGTTTTACAGATTTACACTATGAATGCAGACGGTAGCAATCAAGTGAACATCTCAAACACTGTTGCAAATGAAACCTTCCCTAAATGGTCTCCCGATGGATCACAAATTGCATTTTCTTCAGACAGAGATGGAGGCCCTCCCATTATTTACATCATGAATTCAGACGGTTCATCTCAAACGCGCCTGTCCCCAAACATCATTGCATGGGAAGACCAACCCACATGGTCACTTGATAGCAAATATATTGCTTTTTTCTCGTTCAGAACTGGTTCTTTTGATATTTTCAAGATGAACAGAGACGGCTCCAATCAAATCAATCTTACAAACGATGCGGCAAACTTTCAAAATTATCCTGCATGGTGATGAACACGTCATTCATGTATTCTACGCTATAGCATTCTGAATAAATAATTGCCCTGAAATTCAACGCTAAACACATGAATGACAATATCTTCTTTTTTTTACAATAATTTTAAATTTTATGATGTCGAACCTCCCCTTTTTATGTTAATATTATAAGAAATATTTAAAAATTCTTATGACAGGAGTATGAATATGGCTGAAGAATTACAAGGATTATTGAACAGATTACACGAAAAAGGCGTTCTGGAAGCAGAAGCTGAGAAAGAAAAGTTAATTGCATCAGCAAAAGAAGAATCAGAAAAAATAATAAAAGATGCAAAAAATGAAGCAGAAGCAATCATAAAAAAGGGTAAAGAAGAGTCCGTTAAAAGTGAAGAACGCGCAAAATCTGCTATCAAACAAGCATCAAGAGATGTAGTTCTCTCACTTAAAGAAGTCCTGCAGACTCGTCTTGATAATCTCATCAAAAACAACATTGCAGAAGCTATGACACCGGATCAAATGGGGAAAATCCTTGTTGAAATGGTTGGTAACTATGTAAAAAACAATCCGGAAAAAGATCCTGGAATCGAAGTTATTCTGGCTAAAAAAGATCTGGAAGAAATGGAGAAAGCATTTAAGGGAAGTTTAAAAAAGAGCCTTAAGTCTGAACCTAACATCATCCTTGGCCATGATTTCGCAGCTGGATTAAAAGTAGGATTCAAGGGTGAAGACGTTTTCTTTGATTTTACAGATGATGCGATTTCAGATATTCTGGTCTCCTTTCTTGGACCAAAATTTGCTGAATTTTTTAAAGATTAGATTCGAAAGAATAAGGTAAATTTATGGCTGGATTTTATTATTATATTTGTTCACTTCCGCTTTTGACCTTTGGTGAAGAACTGCCTATGAACTCTGAAATATTCATCAAGAATTCTTCAGACTGGCTCACAGAATCAGAGACCGAAAGACTGGAAAATTTAAAAATAATTCCTGAAGAGATTGTTGATGAAAACTCAGGTTCAATTGAAAAAAACTGGTACAACTGGGAAACGTGTCTCAGAAATCGTTTAGCTGATTTCAGGGCAGGAAAACTTTCACGAGATGCTTCGGAATATATCAAAGAATATCCAGATTATTTTTCCGAAGTGGAATCTGTAGTTCAGGAAATAACAACTATCACAAACCCACTTTCTGTTGAAAAAAAACTTGATACTGTCAGGTGGAAAAAGCTTAATGATATGGAATCAGGTCATGAATTTGATTTCGAAAAATTATGCATTTACAAGCTTAAACTGATGATTTTAGAAAAGTGGATGGAAAGAGAAGAACAACGGGGTTTTGATAATCTCGATAGCATATTAAAAGAAATATATATTTAATTATAGTAAGGAGAACTATGCATTATGCAGGACAGTAATAAGGGAAAAATAGTCGGTGTTAACGGAAATATGATTACTGTCGAATTTGATACTCACGTTATCCAGAATGAGATTGCTTATGCAATCACAGAAGGAAAAAGATTAAAAAGTGAGGTCATCCGTGTTCGAGGAAATCGTGCTGACTTACAGGTGTTTGAAGATACCAAGGGACTTAAAGTCGGAGATGATGTAGAATTCACTGAAGAACTTCTCAGTGTAGAACTTGGGCCAGGAATTTTGACAAGTATTTATGACGGTCTGCAGAATCCTCTACCGGACCTTGCAAAAAAATCAGGTTTTTTCCTTGAAAAAGGTGTATACCTGAAACCTCTCGATTATGAAAAAGAATGGGATTATACCCCAATGGTAAAAGTTGGTGACGAAGTTATTGCCGGTGACAGGTTGGGTTGGGTTCCAGAAGGTATTTTCAAGCATTACATTATGGTGCCTTTCACAACAAAAGGTGTTTGTAAAGTAACTGAAGTTGCAAGTGCTGGAAAATTAAAAATCAGTACAACCATAGCAAAAATATCAAATGATAAAGATATAGTAACTGAAGTAACAATGGTTCAGGAATGGCCAGTGAAAATTCCAATTAGTGCATATAAGGAAAAACTGCTTCCACAGGAAACTTTGATTTCCCAGATAAGAATCATTGATGGTTTTTTTCCTGTTGCTATCGGAGGTACGTTCTGTACTCCTGGTCCTTTTGGAGCTGGAAAAACAGTTCTTCAACATGCACTAAGTAAATATGCAGAAGCAGATATAGTTATCATTGCTGCTTGTGGTGAACGTGCTGGTGAAGTTGTTGAAATCCTTCGTGAATTCCCTCATCTTGAAGATCCAAGAACAGGAAAAACCCTGATGGAACGTTCCATTATCATCTGTAACACAAGTTCAATGCCTGTTGCTGCTCGTGAAGCATCGGTTTATACTGCCGTAACACTTGCTGAATATTACAGACAGATGGGACTTAACTGTTTGTTACTTGCTGATTCAACTTCCAGATGGGCTCAGGCACTTAGAGAAATGTCAGGTAGACTTGAAGAAATACCTGGTGAAGAAGCCTTCCCAGCATATCTTGAATCACTGATAGCCAGTTTTTACGAAAGAGCCGGTCTTGTTAAACTTAATTGTGGAGAAACTGGTTCAGTAACGATTGGTGGAAGTGTAAGTCCTGCCGGCGGTAACTTTGAAGAACCTGTAACGCAGGCCACCCTTAAAGTTGTTGGTGCTTTCCATGGTCTTTCAAGGGATAGATCAAATGCAAGACGTTATCCTGCTATTCATCCACTTGAAAGTTGGAGTCACTATAAAAGTATAGTTGAAGATGAAAAAATCAATTTTGCTCGCGAAACTTTGAGAAGAGGTAATGAAGTCAATCAGATGATGAAAGTTATTGGCGAAGAAGGAACTCACATAAATGATTTCCAGATATATCTCAAAAGCGAATTCCTTGACTTCGTCTTTCTCCAACAGAATACATTTGATAGTGTTGATGCTGCTACAAATAAAAAGAGACAGACCTATATGTTTGATAAAGTCATGGCAATTCTTAAAAAGCAGTTCACTTTTGAATCAAAAGATAAAGCAAGACGCTTTTTTCTGGAATTAAGGTCAGATTTTATAAACCTTAATTATTCTGCAGAAGGAACTGAAGATTATAAAAAATTCGAAAATTTAATAGATAAAAAATTTGAAGATAACTAATAGGAGATTATAATGCGCAAGGTTTATCATCGCATAGTACAAATTGCAGGAAATGTTATTACAGTCGAAGCCGAAAATATTGGCTACGGACATCTTGCTGAAGTAACCAGCGCAAGAGGAACTTCTCTTGCCCAGGTTATCAGACTGGTTGATAACAAAGTTTTTTTACAGGTCTTTGCAGGAAGTAGAGGTATCAGTACAGGTGACGAAGTAAGGTTTCTTGGTTCCCCGATGCAGGTTTCTTCTTCTAAGAACCTGTTGGGAAGAATATTCACCGGAGGAGGCATTCCGCGTGATGGCCGACCTGAAGTAAAAGATGATATGATTGAGATTGCAGGCCCATCAGTCAATCCATCAAAAAGGATTATTCCGAAGAATATGATTCGAACTGGTATTCCAATGATCGATGTATTTAATTCATTGGTTGAATCACAGAAGTTACCTATTTTTTCAATCGCCGGAGAACCTTACAACCAGCTTTTAGCCAGGGTTGCAATGCAGGCTGAAGTTGATGTAATCATTCTTGGCGGAATGGGACTGAAATACGATGATTATCTGTTTTTCAAAAATACACTTGATGAACATGGTGCTCTTTCAAGATCTGTACTTTTTGTTCATACAGCATCTGACCCAGTTGTGGAATGTCTTCTTGTTCCAGATATGGCTCTTGCGGTTGCTGAAAATTATGCACTGGAAGGGAAAAAAGTTCTTGTACTTCTTACTGACATGACCAACTATGCTGATGCAATGAAAGAAATTGCGATCACAATGGAACAGATTCCTTCAAACCGTGGTTATCCAGGAGATCTCTACAGTCAGTTAGCAGCCCGTTATGAAAAAGCTGTTGATTTCGACAGCGCAGGATCAATTACAATCCTTGCAGTTACAACAATGCCTGGCGATGATGTAACTCATCCAGTGCCTGATAATACAGGATACATTACTGAAGGCCAATTTTACCTTAAAAACGGAAGAATAGAACCATTTGGTTCCTTGAGCCGGTTGAAACAACAGGTTAACGATACAACTCGTTCTGATCACAGAGCTATTATGGATACAATGATCCGTTTTTATGCAGATTTTCTTGAAACCAAAGAAAAACAGTCAATGGGTTTTCAGATGAGTTCATGGGATGAAAAACTTTTAAAGTATGGAGTTCTTTTTGAAACTCGAATGATGGATCTTTCAGTAAATATTCCTCTTGAAGATGCTCTTGACCTCGGTTGGGAAACTCTTGCAGAATGTTTCGACAAAACGGAGTCTGGAATTAAACATGACCTCCTTGAAGAATACTGGCCAAAAAACTAGTTACCCGGAGTAAAATATGGGAAAAATCAAATTAACAAAGAGTGAACTTAAAACGCAAAGAGATTCCATGAAACAATTTGCCCGTTTTTTACCTACTCTGCTTCTAAAAAAACAGCAACTCCAAATGGAGATGATGAGATGTCAGAAAGATCTTCTAAAAAACGAGCTTCAGGAAAAAGAACAAAAAGAAATATTAAAACCCTGGATTGCACTTTTTGGAACAAATACAGATAAAGAAAAACTTCTGCAGTTTGTGACTCTGAGTGAAGTCATAAAGACTGATAGGAACATTGCCGGTGTTGATGTTCCTGTTTATAAATCTACAGAATTTGATATTTCAAAATACGATTTATTCAATGAACCTCTCTGGATTGATAATGCTATTGATGTTCTGAAAAATATGGTTGCAATAAAAGCAGAACATGACATTATAGAGGAACAATACAGATTAATTGGTCACGAACTGCGAGTAACAACCCAGCGGGTCAACCTTTTTGAAAAAGTTAAAATTCCTGAATGTAAGGAAAACATAAGAGTTATACAGATATATTTAGGTGATCAGCAAACCGCTGCAGTTGGTCGTTCCAAGATTGCCAAAAGAAAGTTACAGGAGACAGCATTATGATTGTTAATATGAAAAAAACTACAATTCTATGTATGGTTTCCGATAAAACTTCAGTGCTTGAAAAACTGAGAGATCTAGGAATACTTCATGTAGACTCCAGTCTATTGAATGCTGATCTGTCAGAAGATATCATGCAATATGAGAATCTTCTCATGCTTGCTGGAAAAGCAGTCTCAGTACTTTCACAAAAGAAAAAAAACACCTCTGAAAAATTCAAAACTCTGGGTGGCGAAAACGTATGTGAAAAAGTAATTGAAACGCTTAATCTTCTTTCTCATGCGTCAAAAAGTCTGGATCATACTAAAAAAGATCATGACAGTATTCTTCCCTGGGGGGAATTCTCCTTTGATCTAATTGAGCAATTGAAAACAAAAGGAATCCAAATCTATCTATGTAGTGGTTCTGAAAAAGAATTAAACTATGCAAAAGAAATTGCAACTGTAGAAGTTATCAATGAATATAAAGGCAAATACTATTTTGTGGTTATATCTGATAGTGATATTGAATCAGATAAACTTCCTGAAGTTACACTTCCGCAGATTACTTCTCTAACTGGACTCAATAATAATATTACTCAGTTAACAAAAGATATCACAGAATATGAAAACCTGCTTGATGAACTTCAACCCTCTCTGGAAGTCTTAAAAGAATATAAACTTGAAATAGAGGAAAGGCTTGAATTTGTAAAAAATTCTGATGGAATGATGTCTGAAGGTGAAATTGCATATATTCAAGGTTACATTCCTGACACTTCAGAAGAAGAATTGAAAGAAACAGCCAGTAAAAATGGTTGGGCCATCCAATTACTGGATCCTGAAGAAGACGATGCTGTTCCGACTCTGGTTAAAACGCCAAAGATCTTTGAAGTTTCCAAACCAATATTTGATTTTATCGGTATTGCTCCCGGATATAGGGAATGGGATATAAGCACCTGTTTTCTGATTTTCTTCACGATCTTTTTCGGTATGATTGTCGGTGATGCAGGATATGGATTGATTTTTCTTGCGATTGCACTTGGTGTTAAGATCGGATTTAACTGCCAGAAAACAAAGCTTGCTGTAAATCTTTTTATTTTATTGAGTATAGCAACGATTATATGGGGAGCGTTAAACGCAAATTATTTCGGTATCCCTGTCAACAAGTTGCCTTCATTTTTGGCAAACATGAAAAAACCTATAACCAATCTACCACCATGGATTCAGGGAATAGGAAAATTTAAGAAAGAACTTGTTGATGAAAAAGGTTTACCTCTCGTAGATGAAATCGTTAATAAGAACGTACAATATCTTTGTTTTTTGATTGCAGCTATACATCTTTCATTTGCACGCTTCTGGAAAACAATCCTGTATTTTAAAACATTTACAAAAGCACTTGGTCAGCTTGGCTGGGGCTTCATATTATGGGGAAATTTTTTCCTCGCTGTAGACCTGATTGTTTTCAGCGGTTCATTCCCACCATTTGCAAAATATTTGTATATAACAGGTTTCATTCTAGTCACACTCTTTTCAGTAAACTGGAAAGATATTGGCGATATCATGAATTTCCCATTCGGTCTAATTGGAGGTTTTGTAGACGTTCTTTCCTATATCAGACTATTTGCAGTAGGTCTATCGACTTATTATATTGCAGACAGTTTTAACAATATGGGATTGATGGTTTATAAAATATCTCCATACCTTATTTTTGCCACAATCGTGATCATACTTTTTGGTCATATTCTAAATATTCTGCTGGCATGTATGGGAGTCCTTGTACATGGAATAAGATTGAACACACTTGAATTTTCAAATCACATGGAACTTGAATGGAGCGGTTTTGTATTTAAACCATTTAAAAAATTATTTAAAAAAGATATATCCAAGGAGGAATAATTATGGAAACAGTAGTAGCTCAGGCATTAACAAGAGGTGGAGCATATGCGGCAATCTCATTTGCAGCGATAGGTTCTGGATTAGGTTGTGGAGCAGCTGGAGCAGCTGCAATCGGCGCATGGAAAAAATGCTATGCACAGGGTAAACCTGCACCATTTCAGCTTGCTGTATTTGCTGGAGCACCATTATCACAAACAATTTATGGAATGATCGTCATGTTTCTTATCAGCGCAAAGGCTGAAACAATGTCACAGCATTGGCCAACATTTTTGATCATGGGTATTTTCGGTGGAATTGCAATGGGTGTATCTGCATGGATGCAAGGCGTTGCAGCTGCTGGAGCTTGTGATGCTCAGGCAGAAACAGGACAGGGTTTCACAAACTATCTTATGGCTCTTGGTATTATCGAAACAGTTGCTATTTTTGCAATGGCATTTGCTATCGTTCTTTTAGCAACAATAAAATAGTAAATAGCAGTAAAAAAACTAGTAATATATATAAAATCCGGTTATTTTTTTAACCGGATTTTTTATTTTGTCAAAATTTAAAATAATCATTCCCTGAAAGCCATTCATAATCAAGTTTTTAGAGTGCTCTTCGATTTTAAAAAAAATTATATTTATTTGTTTACAAATACACAGTCTAATTGTTAACATTTTCACTTATAAACAGGAACAAATAATAAGTCTCATAATACTAAAGGAGAGATTTTAAAATGTCAAAAATCATTTACACAAGAGTGGATGAAGCTCCAGCTCTTGCAACCTATTCTTTTCTTCCTATTATCCAAACCTATGTTAATGGGTCTGGAATCGAATTTGAAGTACGTGATATTTCCTTAGCCGGAAGAATTCTTGCAAACTTCCCAGAAAATCTTACAGAAGAACAAAAAGTTTCTGATGATCTTGCTTATCTTGGTAAACTCGCAAAAGCACCAGAAGCAAACATCATTAAACTTCCTAACGTCAGTGCTTCAATTCCACAGTTATCTGCAGCCGTCAAAGAATTACAGGAAAAAGGATATAACATCCCTGATTATCCTCAAGATCCAAAAACAGATGCAGAAAAAGAAATTAAAGCACGCTTTGCAAAAGTACTGGGAAGTGCGGTAAACCCTGTTCTTCGTGAAGGTAATTCCGATAGACGAGCACCTAGTGCAGTTAAAAGTTATGCTAAAAAAAATCCTCATCATATGGGAAAATGGGTTAAAGAATCTAAAACACACGTTGCATACATGAAAGCAAACGACTTTTGTAACAATGAAAAATCTACAACCGTTGACACAGCAACAAACGTAAAAATCGAATTTGTAGATAAAGATGGTACAGCAACTGTTCTAAAAAAAGAATTTCCTATATTGGCTGGTGAAGTCATCGATTCTACTTTCATGAGTAAAAAAGCACTTAAAACCTTCATAGCAGAGCAAATCGAAGATGCAAAAAAACAGAATATTCTGTTCTCACTTCATATGAAAGCTACAATGATGAAAGTATCTGATCCTGCTATTTTTGGACACGCCGTAAATGTTTTTTATAAAGAAATTTTTGAAAAATACGCTGATACTTTAAACGAATTAGGTGTCAATTCTAATAATGGTTTCAATGATCTCTGCACCAAGATTCAGACTCTACCAAAAGATAAAAGAAAAGCTATTGAGTCTGATATTCAGGCGTTATATGCAACTAGACCTAGACTCGCAATGGTGAATTCTGATAAAGGCATCACTAACCTGCATGTTCCAAGCGATGTTATTATCGATGCATCCATGCCTGCCATGATTCGTGAAGGCGGACATATGTGGGGACCAGATGGTGAATTACATGATGTAAAAGCTGTTATTCCAGATAGTAGTTATGCAAAAGTTTACCAGACTGTTATTGAAGACTGCGCTACAAATGGAGCATATAACCCAAGTACAATGGGTACTGTTCCAAACGTTGGACTGATGGCTCAGAAAGCTGAAGAATATGGTTCACACGATAAGACCTTTACAGCACCTGATAATGGAATTATAAAAGTTGTTGATTCTAATGGAAATACATTACTTGAACATGATGTTGAAAAAGGTGATATCTGGCGTATGTGTCAGGCAAAAGATGCTCCTATTCAGGATTGGGTAAAACTTGCTGTGACTCGCGCAAAAGCAACGAAAGTTCCTACAATTTTCTGGCTTGATCCAAATCGCGCACACGATGCTCAAATTATCAAAAAAGTAAATAAATACCTCCAGGATCATGATACTAATGGATTAGATATTCAAACTATGACTCCAGCAGAAGCAACTCTTTTTTCGATTAAACGTATTCGAGAAGGATTAGACACAATTTCTGTAACAGGCAACGTACTTCGTGATTACAACACCGATCTTTTTCCAATTCTGGAAGTAGGTACATCTGCAAAAATGCTTTCTATCGTACCGTTAATGAATGGCGGCGGATTATTTGAAACAGGTGCAGGCGGATCGGCTCCAAAACATGTTCAACAGTTTAACCAGGAAAATCATCTTCGATGGGATTCTTTGGGTGAATTCCTTGCACTCGCAGCGTCATTTGAACATCTGGCAAATACTACAAAGAATGCAAAAGCTCAAATATTTTCAGTTACTTTAGATAAAGCAACAAGTAAGTTTCTTGACGAAAATAAATCACCATCAAGAAAAGTAAATGAACTTGATAACCGCGGATCTCATTTTTATCTATCCATGTACTGGGCACAGGAACTTGCAAGCCAGACTGATGATGCTGATCTTCAAAAAAGATTCACAGAATTTGCAAAAAAACTTGCAGAAAATGAATCTAAGATCGTTGAAGAGCTAAACAGTGTACAGGCTAAATCAATGGACATTGGTGGATATTACAAACCAGATTACACAAAAGCAACAGAAGCGATGCGTCCAAGCAATACATTTAATCAAGCTATTGATGAACTAAGTAAAGTTTAGTTTAATACAGATTAGAAAACAATAAAAAGTCGGTTATATTTTTAACCGGCTTTTTATTATTTCCCCTTTTCAAATTCTAATTATTGGTTTTCTCATTTTACATGGCGCTTCATTCTTCATGCTTCTAATTTTGGCTGAAATCATTTTTATATTTCCAATTTCTCTTTTCCATTCTTCAACTGATTGGACTTCAGAATTGCAAATTCCAGCATTCTTAGAAAACCTGAATGCATTTAATGGAGCAAGAGCAAAATGAATTTGTTTTTCTTCTCCATGTCCCATTGGAACAATTGTCACTTTCCAATGATAATACTTCGCCGCATGAGCAATGATTCCTAAACCATTTACGCTTTCAGACGTCCCATCAAGGCATAAATATAAATGAGGATATATCTTTCCATGCCCATCACAATTTATATCAGTCTGAACGCCCTCAAGTGAATTAATTGCATTAATTAGAGGAAGCATATATTCATCAACTGGTGGTTGCCCAGATAATTTTATTTTTTCTATAATTTTTTTGGTTTTTTCATTTAATTTTAATGCCATTTATCAAGGACCTTCTTTCTGAAGTAATTATTGATTACAGTATTTTATCATAAACCTCTTACATATCAAATCTTGTAAAAATATTTTAAGTTTAGTAAAAAAAAAAATCAAACGATAAGTGGAGGATAATTTTATGAAAAAAAGATTGATTATTATTTTTGTATTTCTTTTTGCAATGAGTATTGCATATTCAAAGCCACCGTGGGCTGGCGGACCTAAAAAAAATAACTGGAAACAGGATAAAGTCACTGAAATAGAAGTCGATGAGGTTGAAATTGATGACTGTACAGATTGTTCTTCATGCGAGAACAACTGCTATGGTGAAGATGAAAAAGCTGTAAAAAAATCCTGGAAGAAGAAGAAAAAGGAAAAAAAGAAAAGAAGGAAAAGGTCAAAGGCTGGCAGAAAAAATGGGGTAAACATCCTGGAAAAGGAAGAACTCCATGGTCTGAAGACCATCCTGGCAAACACAAGGGATGGTCCAAAAATGGAAAAACAACTGACACTGTAATTGATTCAAATACAACAGTTACTCTTCCAGACACAGAAGCCACAGCTGAAAACGTACTTCGCGATGCAGTACATAAAAAAGTAGAATCTGTCCTTGATAAACTCAAAGAAAAGCTGCGAAAAAGAAACTTGCTTCAGACTCTCCAACAAAATATGAGAACTGATTCTGTACTAACTCCATCTCAGGCTGATTTACTTAAATATCTTGATCCACAAAATACAGGTAAACTTAATATTGATGCTGTAAAAAGTTTCCTGCTGGGAAAATAGATATTTTATACCTGAATCAGGTGATTGTTTTTAGATATTTTCAAACAATCACCTGATTTAGTTTTTAATTATTCTTTTGTATTGAAAACATGTACATCATGCTGTGGAAATGGAATACTAAGACCATTTTTTTCGAGTGCAATTTTGCCTTTTTCAAGAATATCAAATTTCACATCCCAATAGTCCTCTGTTTTTACCCATGGTCTGCATAAGATATTAACACTGCTGTCTCCAAGTTCTCCAACAACAATCTGCGGAGCAGGATCAGTTAAAACTCTGGAATCTTCTTTTAACACTTTTTTCAATGTTTCTTTACCTTTTTCAATATCATCACCATATGCTATTCCAAAAATCATGTCTACTCTCCTATTCTCAACATCAGAATAGTTAATCATATTATCAGCAGTTAATTTTGAATTTGGTATAATTATTTTTTTATTATCTGGAGTATTAACAATTGTTGTAAATAACTGAATTTCTTTTACTGTTCCCATAATTCCAGCACCTTCAATAAAATCTCCAACTTTAAATGGCTTGAACATAATTATCAAAACACCTGCTGCAAAATGAGCCAGACTTCCCTGCAATGCCATTCCAACCGCAAAACCTGCTGCACCAATCACTGCTATGAGCGAAGTCGTCTGAATACCAAGTTGATGAATCGCTGCAATTACTACAACTAATACAAGAACTGCATTGGTGATATGCTTTGCAAATACCGAGAGAGTCTCATCAGTTCCACTTTTATTTAATACTCGTTCAACTAGTTCTGATATTTTTCTGGCTACCCATTTACCAACGATCAAAATGACTGCAGCAACAAGGATTCTAAAGCCATAACTGATCAACAGGCCCTTCCACTTTTCAATATCAATATTCATATATTACTCCCATAAAAAAATATTTTTTCGGCACTAGAGTATCATTTATGGCATAATGAAATAAAGAAATATTTCAGGAGATATAATATGAAAAAATTTTTAGTTATTAGTCTAGTAATTATTTTTGTTATTTTAGCTGGCAGCACAGGATTTCTCTACTATTACATAAATACTGACAGTTTTAGAATTCAGGTCAGAAGCATGATAATTGATAATATTCAGGAAATAACCGGCAGGAAAGCATCACTGTCAGACGTTTCAGGTACAATTTTTGGAAAATTCCATATTGGTAAATTAACAATAAAAGAAGCTGATGAAAAATCTGATTTCATTTCTGTAGAATCCATTTATCTTCAACCAGAATTAATGGCTTTATTAAAAAAACAGATCAAAATAAAATCAATAGTAGTAGCTACACCAACACTTAAAATTATCAAAACTGAGAAGGCATTCAATTTCACAGATATCGTGGAAAGGATCAAAGCTAATTCCAAGGATGAAAAATCAAGTATCACTTTAAATATTGATACAGTCAGCATAGAAAATGCCAGTCTCGATTTAAATCTAGGAAAAAATGATGAAATAAAAGTTGATAATATCAATTTACTTTTGAATCCCGGAGACATGAAAACCATAAGTGGTACACTTAAAAGTCTGACTCTCCTGCATTCACAGATAAAAAAACCTGTAAATCTAAAGGATATAAAATTTAAATTGTCTGATTTCAATAATCTTGAAATCAGTAGTGGAAAAATTGTTTCTGAATTAATAGATCTTGGTTTTTCTGGAAAATACTCAAATATCAAAACAGAACCAAATGTTGATCTTAATGTGAATATCCCGGAAATTGATCTTGCAAAGCTCCTTCCAATTGCTAAACAATATTCAAAACATTCAGCTTTGAATGCTGTCTCATTTGAAGGAAACAACAGTATAAAAAATGTCCAGGCAAAAGTATCTGGAAAAATTGCGGGTAAGGTCAAAGACTGGAAATTTGATGCAAGCGGAGAAGTAAAATTATCTTCAGGAAAATATGATAAAGCTTCATTTAAAGGAATTTACTGGGACATAAAATTTAAAGATATGATACTTGAAGTAATCCAGAAAAGTGGAACTAAAGTTTCAGCAAAATGGGATGTGCTTCCTGAAATCGGTATGAAAAATCTCAAACTTAAGGGTGATCTTGAAAAAATTACGATTGAAAGCCTGGACATCATGGGAATGAGCATTACTGGAACACTTAAGGAAAGATCTATATTCGATATCAAGGTCAAAGGGGATAAAAAAGTATCCCAATTACTTGAATTTTTTCCTGATCCCAAGATAAGCGAGCTTTCTCCAGCTGGAAACATAAATATGGATCTTGCATTTGCGGGAAATATTAACAAGCCTGAAGCCCTGACTCTAAACGGTAATATTTTACTTGATGTTAGTCTTAAACCTTTAATGAAATCCGAAATGAAAGTTAAAGCAGATATTGCCTGTAATAAACAAGTAATATCTTTCAAGGAATTTAAATGGAATCTTACCGGGCAACCCGGTGTTGGAGATCTAGCCAGTGGAGAATTAACAGGAATAATAAATGGTTTAAAAAATCCTTCATTAAACCTGACAATTAAATCCAAATTATCTAAACTTGAAGCTCTTTTTGCTGAAATTGGCAGTAAAAATATAAAACTTATTGGCTCTGGAGATATTAACCTGAATGTTAAAGGAACGGTCTCTAAACCATCTATTACAGGAAATCTTGGATTAGCTTCAGGTACTTTCTGGTACAAGGGCGAACCTGAAAAAGGCGAACCTGAACCAAAACCATTTGAATTACCATATGATTCATTAGTATCTAAAGTCGCTTTTGATGGGAAAACTGCACGAATCAGTTCTGCCATACTAAAACTTCTCGGTGGAGAAATTGCAGCAAAAGCAGAACTTGATACCGTTGTAAAAGGACAACCACTTAAAGCTGAAATCAAAAGCACTAAGGATTTAAAAGTCGAACAACTTCTGGCAAAAAGTAAAATTATGCAGGATGTAATAAACGGAAGTGGTTCTCTTGATATGAAAATTACTGCAAATGCTTCTGAACTTATTCCAACTCTTTTTGGAAAAGGAAAGGCACGGATTAAAAAAGGAAAAATCAATTTACCAATTGAAAATATACCTCAGTTAAAGGATATAAAAGCACTGGAAGCTCTTGTATATGATGAAATTTATGTTGATGTCAATATCACTAAAGGTATTCTAAATTTTGGACCAACTACAAAATTCAAGAGTTCAAAGTTATATGCTAAAGCATCACTTTTTTCATTTAATGGATTAGGAACGTTGAGTCTTCTGGATTTCATGGCAGATTTTTCTGGTACTGTAAAAGTTCATCCAGATCTTCTCAAAAATTCACAATATGATGTTACTGAACAACTGAAAAAACTTGGTGGTAATCAAGGATTAATTGATAATGCTATGAAAACTATTGAGAAAGAAGGTGGGATCCCTGTTTCGTTTACAGTAAAAGGTATTGTTCCAGATAATCAGGTTATAAGTCCTGACACAGGTGCCATCAGCACATTTATAGGAAAAATATTTGCTGGCATGGCAAAGGATATGCTTAAACAAAAACTTCTTGGAAAAAGTGGTGATCTTATAAAAGGCAAAGGTGGCGATCTCCTGAAAGGAATACTTGGCGGAAACAAAACACCAGCTCCAGCACCCGCGGCAGGTACAACGACAACACCAACAACTCCACCAAAAACAGACATAAAAACGCAGGTAGAAGATAAGCTGAAGAATTTAAATCCATTTAAAAAACTTGGATTCTAAAATCAATCTTTTAAAGAGATTTCTCTGATTTTTTGTTTTACAGCGGGAATCAGCGACGGAGATACACTTAACGTCCTGATTCCCAATGATAATAATTTTTTAATTGCTTTGCAATTACTTGCAATTTCTCCACATACAGCAAGTGGTCTTCCTAATGACTGCTCGACTGTCATACTTACAAGTTTAAGTACAGCAGGATGATCTTCTATAAAGTAATTTGAAACAAGTGTACTTTCCCTGCATGCAGCCATTGTATATTGTGTCAGATCATTTGTACCAATACTCAAAAAATCAACATGAGAAGCAATCCTTTTACAATCGAGTGCGGCAGCCGGAGTTTCAATCATTGAACCCATTCGAGGTTTATTTCTAAATCCATATGCGGCCATACAAATTTCCATCTCCGTAATTGTTGCTTGTATATCACCGATTACTGTTACCATTGGAATTAGTATATCTATATCAAAAATCGATCTCAATTTCAAAATAGTTTTAATCTGAGTCCTTAAAAGTTCAGGATATGCAAGAAGAAGCCGAATTCCTCTAAGCCCAAGAACAGGATTTGATTCCAGTCCTGTTTTAAGATATGGAAGAGATTTATCCGCACCTATATCTAATAGCCGTGCAACTATGTTCAATCCTTCGCATGGCTGGAGAATATTCTTCATTTCAGAATAGATTTCATCTTCTTCAGGAAAATGCTTTTTAGACATATAAAGTGTTTCTGTCCTGAAAAGTCCAATTCCCTCAGCCCCATTTTCTACTGCTGTCTGAGCATCTTCCCTACATCCGATGTTTGCCATTACAGTTATTCTTCTTCCACATCTTGTAATCGCCTGTTTCTTGCATCTTTTTTTGAACATCAATATTGTATTATCTACTTTATATTTTTTGATCTGAAAATTATCAATTTCAATTTCTTTAGGATTTATTCTAGCTATTTCTGCCTCTGCATCTATCATAATAATGTCATCAATATGAACTTTTTTTAATAAATCAGAAACCTGTCCAATTGCAGGGATTCCAAATTCTCTTGTTAATATTGCAGCATGCGATGCAGGACCACCTTCTTCAAGAACTACACCATTAACAGATTTTCTAGAAAGGAACACAGTATCTGATGGAAGTAAACGCTTTGCAACAATAATACTACCTGATGGTACATTTTCCAGTGGATTTGCGTGAATCCCTTTTAACGAATTCACAACTCGCCGACAAAGATCAATCATATCTTCGCTCTTTTGCTGAAAAGTTGGATCTGGCAAATCAATAAATATTTTTTGCCATCTGTTAAATATCCTGATGACAATCTGCTCAGCATTTGTAAGTTCTTTTTCAAGCTCAGCCAGAAGCTCTTTTTCAAGTGACATATCACGAAGCATTAGTTCCTGAGCCTTAAAGATTTCTCCGAGTTCACTATCAACATCAGTGCTGATCCTGTGATATGATATCCTGAGATCCTTGATTACATCATCAATCGCAATCTTGATTCTATTCATCTCTGATTTAACTTGAAATTCTTCTATATTATAGAAATCATCGCTAATTTGAAGCATATCCTGGTATATATAAACTTTTCCCATAGCCATACCTTCAGACAGACAGATTCCACTCAACATATTTTCATCAACCATGATTTACAAACCATACCTTTTTTCAAAACATAAATTTTAGACAAGCGAAATTATTGGAATAGAAAATTCTAATTTCTACTTTATCAATGCAACTTTCATTCCAATAATTATTGCTATTCATATTTATATATGTATATATTAATTTATGTTGTTTTGAAATTCACATTAAAGGTTGTACCAATATGTGATCACACTGTATCGAATTTTGAACACCTTGTCACTGGGTCACATAAAACCCAGAACCACCAAATTAACCATTGATCCTAATATAGTCAAAATTTTAAGCGAAAAAATATAGCCTGATTCAGATTATATCTATTTTACAAAAGCAGATCTCAATTTATGATAAATCGTTTTTAGAATACTCTGTTTTCCACAAAAAAAAGGACGAAATAAAATCTGCATCCTTTCATCAAAGGCTAAAATCTTATCAGTTTTTATCAAAAAATAAGCAATAGTAAAAATCTCGGACCAGTTAAATCGATCCATGACACACGATCTTTTACTTTTTAAAACAGCAAGATGATAAAACTTATGTGATTTTTTCATATATTGCCAGAAAAAATGAACAAATCGGAGATAAGTCCAGTATTTATTAGCCATATCAAAGCTTAATCTATCTCTTTTGGTAGAATAATCATATTTTACAAGATATTCCTGTATTATATTGGCCTTCATTCCAGAGGTAATCATTATCTCATTCCAGAATTTCCAATCCTCAGAGCTTTCCACACGCTTATCCAGCTCAAGATCTTTTATCAAATTTGACCGAGTCATACAAAATGAAAAACTTCCCATATAGTTACTATACAGCATGTCATCAAAAGAAATTTTTTCACAGTACCTAATCTTTAATACACCATTTATTCCAACCTGAAAATGATTACATCCAGCAATTGCAATATCAGGGTTTTCATTTAACATCTGAACCTGCTTTTCCAATTTAGAAAAATGCCATTGATCATCATCATCTAAAAAAGCTATGTATTCTCCTTTTGCTTTACTTAATCCGATATTTCTTGCTTTTGAAGCACCAATGGCTTCAGGAATATTGATAAAATGAATCCGTTTATCCTGTAGAAAAGGTTTTACAAGGCTTTGGGTATTATCAGAACAATTATTGGCAATTACAAATGTTTCCCATTTACAATAGGTTTGCCTGATAATGCTTTCAAGAGCCAAAGGCAATACATCAGCTCGATTATGAGTAGGTACAATTATAGAAACTAATCCTTTTTCATTCATAAATCCAACTTATTTCTGAGTTTATCTCAGATTATTATCCTTTTCCAATTCCAAGTGTTTTCCAACGCATGAAAAAATGAGTCGTAGGGTTGGTCTGACCTGAGCACTTTATAAGCGGTTCGTTTCGGTGACGATATCGTGCAAATTCTGAAGTCATATCTCGGCCAAATCCATTCATAAAAAACCTGTTTGAAAGCGTTCCGAATGAACGGAATTTTAAAATAGGTTCAGACCCAAAAAGTGGTAATGCCATGAATCGACTCGTATCAACCGGGACCCATCCATAATTAGGTAAATATACCTGTGGAATCTCATGATCCAGATAACCAAGTCTTGAATCATCTTTCCATATTGCAAATCCTATAATTGAACGTGCAGGTAGTCCTGCCGCCTGACACAGTGCTATGTAAAAAGTTGCATGATTACCACAACTTCCTTTACCCTGACTAAGGATTTTTTTACTGCTTAGACTTGAATAAGGAAGAATGTATCCAATATTATCTATTACATAGTCGTATAGTTTTTTTGCAATCCAGAATGGATTTTTCTCGCCATCGAGTACTTCTTCAACTTTTGCTTTTATTTCCTTTGCTTCGGTTTCAAAAAGTATCTGAGCCATTTTCATAATATTTGATACTTCTTTGTCTTCTGAATTTTCTAATTCACTAAAAAGATATTTTTCCCTGATATTACCAGGTATTGAATCAAGGGTTTCGCAACGATGTGGATATATATAATATTTCAAATCTCTGGTTTCTACCTGGAATTTCATAGTTACATCCTGATGTGATCCGCTTTTAAGATTCCTTATTTTATGCAGACCAACAATACCTTTATCTTCATTCCACTGGCATGGAATCATTTGGTCCGCTTCTGGTATAAACTCTACTTCAGTCAACAGATCCTGATTAACTGATGCAAAAGGTATACTTTGTGTAAATTCCATTTCTTCAATTACACCAGGTCCACCATTATGAAAACTGAAAATTATCTCAACTTCAGATTTACGAGGGTTTGACACTTGGTACTTTTGAAAAATATCAAGTTTATAGATCATAAGTTTGTTTCTGGCAAGATCAAGCATATATATACGATCATCTGTAACTACCAGAGAACTTGGAATCTCACATCCTTCTATATCATAAGACGTTTGAATCGTTCCAGTTGCAGGATCCAGAACAAACAGTTCATTATTTTCAATATCAAGAGTCCAGAGATATCGTCCAGCCCTGAATAAACCACGACAGGAATAACTTGGAGCACGATAGGTTTCAGCTTTAATTCGCCTTGGAAATTTCACTACGGAAATATGATTATTATTACATGTAAATTCAGGCTGATCAGGCGATGTAAGATACAAAACATCATCTTTACTAGCTATCCCAAGATATGGGCGGTTTAACCCTTCAACTGCACCGTAATGAAAAAGGGAACCACTTTCCAGGTCTTTTTTATACAGAAGCTGGGTCAGTTCATCATAAATCCACAGGAAATCATTATCTCTGCTCAGTGTTTGTGGTCGACGTACTCCTGATGATATTGTCTTTAAAATCGTACCATCTTCAACACTGATCAAATAAATATTACCATCTTCAACATCAGATACCCAGAGACCGTCTTTGTCCCAGGCAATCGATGTTGGATTTTTAAGTGGTAAATCAATACCTTTTATTAATTCAACTGGTTTTTTCATCTCATTTATCTCCAATTTTAATATTTATGATTATACCCTAATTACCATTCTGATAGACACTACAATGTTTGTTTTTTCAAAGAAAAATTGAGCCACAGATAGACACCGATTGAACACGGATAAGATAAGAAATTAAATTTTCAAAAAATGATCTAAGATTGAATATATGATGCTTTTTGAAACCTACAATGTTTTTTGTGAATGTTTTATATATTAAAAAATCTGTGTTTTATCTGTGTTAATCTGTGGCAAAAAAGCTTTTTGTTTATTCATATTCTTATCTGAACTAAAAAGTTTGCGCACACATTAATTGGAGGTTATAGCAATATTTCATGATTTTTGTTAAAATATCTCTTATAACAGTTTAACGGATATAACTATGAAACAAAATGAATTGATTAATAAGGCTAATAATTATATTGGTGGTCTTACTTCCAGTTATTATCGAGATGTTTATCATATAGCAAATCCAGTATTTGAAAGAAACAGACTTTTAGGCAATTTTTTTGATGAATTAAGTTTTCAGGAACAAACTGGACACCATAAATCATTTAGTATAAATAAAATCGAGATATGCAAAAAATTATTCAGATATTATTTTAGAAGTCTTATTTATTATATTTTTTTTATCATTCATTTTTTCTGCTATAAAATCTCGAATTTAAGATATATGAAAGACTCCGTAGATCCTGAAAAAGAACTTATCCTCATCAATACATATACAATGATAGACAAAATTTATCCTGCGAAGAAATTCAAAGATAATTATTTTCTCAATGTTTATGACTCTCTGGAAAAAAGGAAAAAGCAGTATGTCATACTGGCGATTTTATTTGGTGATAGAATATTTAATCTCAGGAAATGGATAGCTACTTACAATATTCTTGCAAAAGACAGAAGAAATTTTATTACTGAATTTGAAATACTTTCCTTCATGGATTATCTTCAAATATTCCATTTTATTCTAGTTTATCCATTGAAAACTTTAAAATTATTGAATATCAAATATGATGATAAATACGACGACCTTTTTAAAATGGATATTGTAAACACTCTTGATCAAATAAGATTTCAAAAATTTGTATATTATTTAATTGGCAAAAAAATCAATAGATTGAATCCAAAAATAAAAGTCATAACCTGGTTTGAAAATCAGGCTTTTACCAAATTGTTTTTTAAAGGGATCAGACAGAATACTAATAAAATTAACATCATAGGAACTCAATTTTTTAATATCAATCCTCACCTATTGCATCTTACTCCCCTTGAGTCAGAAAAAAACTGTGATGTAGTACCAGATGTAATAATTGTAAAAAGTGATTATTTTGTTAATAAAAATACAAGCTTGTTATACAAAGCCGGAATTGCTCCACGAGAAAATTATTTATATGATTTAAAACTTGATAAAACATATATCGTTTCTAGAAAATCAATTCTTCTCCTGTTAACTTATATGATTGATGAATCACAGAAGATAATTGATATGGTAAAAAAAAATATCTTTTCCGATATTACTGTAAAGCTTCATCCTAACCATATATTAAATAACCCGTTTGAAATTCCTGAATCCTGGAAAATCTCTGAGGATAACCTGCCAGATTCCTGTATGACAGCAGGAATTGTTATATCCAGTTCAAATACTGGTGCATCAATTGAAGCTGCATGTATGGGGACTTCTGTATTATTTTATGACGAATCAACATACAAATACGATAACTTCCTTAATTCTATTGGAAAAAACAGCTTATGGTCTATCGAAAAAAATTCAGAGACGATCTCGGATAAAATCCAGAATTTACTTCACTTCAGACAGGAACATCCTGAAAAACTGATAACTGATTCTTATAAATTAAGAAATCTATTGTTTAATAAATGTACTGATAAAAGTATCTCTGACGCTTTTGAACTGGACTAAATGCTACTCTTTTAAAGGTATCAATACCATAGTTTTAAGATCCTGACTATCTATTTCATTTGGATCGTTCAAATAAAATTCAAATGACTCTGAATCCAGTTTTAAGTTTTCTTTCATTGACCAGTTATACATCTCCCTGTATGTTTTACCCACATTTTTATAAAGTCCACAATGGATCTTT
>DAOVTB010000039.1 GCA_030633305.1 Candidatus Muiribacteriota bacterium | reverse complement strand
TTTGGAGTCACAATTTTTTTGATTTTCCTGAAAACTCTGTTAGTAACTTTCTGAACATTATGTATACCCCTTGCTGTTGCGGTTCTTACTTTCCTTACTGTTTTTACGGTAGTTCTACGAACCTTGTGAGCAGTTTTCTTTACGCTATGTTTTATCGCGTTATACGTGCTGTGATTATTGTATGACTGGTATGGTGTATTGTAAGTGTTAACCCTTCCACGTGGAATTGCGTATGTGTTTCCAGATTGATAACAAAAAGCACTTATGGCCATTAACATGAAAAATAGTGCAATTACTGCTGTTTTCTTCATAATTCATTCTCCTAAAATTATAATTTTAATAAAGCTAATCATTATACTTGATAATACTTTAATGTCAATATAAATGTTATAAGTGAAATAATAAGAGCTATGTTATAATGAACAAAAGAATTGACGATATAAGTTATTGGATAAAGAGGGATTAGATATGAATAATAATAAAAAAAACATACCATGTTTTGAAGAAAGCGTAAAAAAATATCTTGATGAACTACCCATGTACGATAAACTTGCTGAGAACTTAAAGCTTGCTATCGAGATGTTTTTAGCTGAAAGTGGAATAGGTTTCCTTACAGTTAGCGCTAGAGTAAAAAGTGAAGAATCGTTCTATGAAAAAATAATAAGAAAATCGTATGCAGATTCAACTATGGTAGAGGATATATGTGGATTACGGATTATTTGCTACTATCAGAGCGACTTGAAAAAAATAGAAGATATAATCAGAAAAGAATTTGTTGTAACCGAGTCACAGGACAAGGAAGAATTTCTTAATCAGGATCAGTTTGGTTACCGTTCAACGCATTTTATTGTACAGATAAAAAAAAGCTGGCTTGCTACGCCTAATTACAGGGGATTGGATCATCTTAAAGCAGAAATACAGGTCAGAACTATTTTTATGCATGCATGGGCTGAAATAGAGCATAAACTGGCATATAAAAAAAGCTATCATATACCTGCTAAGTTTAAACGAAAATTATATAGATTATGTGCAAAACTTGAAGAATCTGATGAACAGTTTGAAGAACTCAGGAATAATATTGAAGAATACAGGAAAGGAATTTTCAGTAAAGAGGACTTTGAAGCAGATCGTTTTGACAGGAACACCACTATAGATCTGGACAGTTTTCAAGCTGTGCTCGATTATTTTTTTTCTGGCAGAAAGAAAAATATTTGTAATGTCAGGGGATTTTTTGATGAACTAAAGGAATATCAGGTTGATATTCACGAATTTATCGATTCGCTAAAGACTTATCATGAATGTATCATAGATATCGAGGAAGAAATAATAGCAATAAATGAAACGAAAAATTCAGATAATAGACACAGTCAGGTTGGCCTGGCAAGGCTGATCCTGTTTTTAACGAATCAAAAATATTATGAAGACTGGATGTTTACTCCGAAAATCGAAGAGATAATATCCCGCTGGAAAACTAAGTTAAATTTAGATGTATGATAAAAATAGTATTTATGCGTATGAACAAATAATTATCCAGAAATTTCGCCGTTCAATCCAAAAATTGAATCTTGTCCTTTTTCTTCGACAACCGTAGTTTGCAATCATCATTAAGATACATCCTGTATAATGAAACTCGCCGTCCGGGCTCGAACATCATTTCTGTCACTTTACTGTACACGGTTGTTTTGAGTGAAATTTTGAGGAAACGAACTAAAAGGAAGGCTTCAATTAAATTTCTGGAGAATTATTTGTTCACGTCACATGTTTTTTTAGTAACATATACTATATGACAGATAAATTCTTGGATACAGATGATTTATGAACCTTGACCAATAATTGAAATGACATTCCCATTTAGATCAATTTTTGCTTTAATCCAATTTATAACAAGTGCACCAAAAGAATTTTTTCCACGGTAAGTTGTTTTTACAACAATATGAGTACCCATATTCCAATAAACCGTGTTTACGTGTCCAAAAGAATTAGGATCTTTCATTATGATTCCATGAAAATTTCCATCCAATTATTATGAGAATGCTAACATATTTTTATCACAAAATTCAAAAAATATTAGGGTCTTAATCTTAGTATAGTTAGAAGAGGTAAGTAGAAAAATAAATGGTTTCACAAGAATTTTTATGAAGCCTTTTGACGGATTTGTTAACCTAAATTTTTGCCATAAACAGCTGTGTGCATCTAATTTTTTTCAAGAAGCAATGTTCG
This sequence comes from Candidatus Muiribacteriota bacterium, assembly GCA_030633305.1. Lineage (GTDB taxonomy): Bacteria > Muiribacteriota > DAOVTB01 > DAOVTB01 > DAOVTB01 > DAOVTB01. The sequence continues at coordinate 22,287 of DAOVTB010000039.1, read as the reverse complement.
AAGCATTGATGCTGAGTCTTGCCCACACGATGTGGGCGAAAAAAATTAGAAAACTACAGATGTCAAATCCGATCGAACTAGATTCATAAAAATTCTTGAGGAATTATTTATTTAGATATCAATACGAATATTATCTGAAACTATAATAATATTCATACCAACAAGTATTGCATGTTTCTCAAGCAACCGATTCGCTCAGAATATCCCAACCGGGAAAAACTAAAACTGAAGGATGACATTTTAACGCACGAGCCAGAGTTTTTGCACGTTCGATACCTAAATTAATACGGCCATTTTCAATACCGGAAATTGTTGATTGAGGAATTCCGGATAATTCTGCTAATTGATTTTGACTTAATTCCTGTAGTTCTCGAATAATACGGACAGATTCACCAATAGAAACCTCAATCTGTTTTTTAGCTTTTATAAAATCTTTGCGTACCATTATTTCCTCCTGTAATCATGAGCGGTTATATCTATTACATAAATTAGTATTTCCTGGGCTTCAACCTGATAGATTATGCGATATTGTTTTCCAAGTCGAGATGATCTATACCCTGTCCATTTACCACTGAGACTTTCGTCATTAAATCCTTTTATTGTTCTCAGTCCCCGAGGTCCTGAAATACTAACAATATCTTTCCATTTTTCATAACGCTTTAAAATTGTTTCTGGTAATTTAGATAAAGCTTTAGAAAGACGACGATGTTCGTATATTTCCCACATAACTTAATTGTACTATAACCTTTATAGTATGTCAATGGTAATCAAGCTATATTTATACTTTTAGATATTAATTTGAACATTATGCCTTTCGATAAAATATAAGGCATATTCTTATTGTCAATAAAGTTGACAAAATGACAATTCATATTACAAGATTATAATACGGTAATAATATTTGAATTTTATATACATTGGAGCATTTATGAAAAAACGAGCTTTGCTAATACTTTTATTGATGATGGTATTTCTTATGCCGGTTTACAGTTTAAAGGTTGTAGATACTGCGCCTTTTAGTATGAAATTGATAGGCCCTGGTATTATTGAAGTGGGGAAAGGTACAGCCTATAGAAAAATTTTCTTATTTAAGAAAAATCATATATATGATTATAAATTCAATGATCTGACTTATAAAGTGAAATTTAAAAAAGGTTGTGCCTTTTTCAAAATTAAGGAAGAAAAAGAATGGAGCCTATGGATTTCTAATGATTCACTTACGCGACAGTTAAATAATCAAGTGGTTCAGCCACAAATACAAAATGTTCCTAAGTCAGGAGAATCTGCAAAACAAGCAAAAAATAAAGTTATTCAAGTAACCCAGTCTAATCAGCAGTCGGGAAAATTTTCAGCGAATTTAAGAAATATGAATTTTTCCAATCTGGTAAATCAGCCTCAGAATCAATCGTCTTTTGTCAGTTATAGAACCAGTAATAGTTCTGTCATTCCTCGTAAAATTGTTTATAGGGGTAGAAGTATAGTAGGTGATATTGATAATAATGGAAAAGTAGATCAAACGGATTATGTGTTGTTATCAAGTTATCTGGGAACTAGAGTTTGCAATAGCACTTATGATGTAAATGGAGACGGAAAATTCAACTGGGATGATATTAGAGATATGAAAGAAGTATATCTTCCTAAGGGCGGAGGCAACACAGGCGGAGGTAACACAGGCGGAGGTAACACAGGTGGAGGCAACACAGGCGGAGGCAACACAGGTGGAGGCAACACAGGTGGTGGGACAACCGGAGCAACCTGTACAGAAATTTATAATCAGAATGGAATTATTGTCCAGAAATGTAAAGATACCTATGGAGTGTTAAGCTTGAAAGCAGTGAAAGGAACTGAAGTTGTTAATTTAACATATGCAGAAAATACTGCAATAGTAGCTTCGTTTTCCGATGGCACTAATTTCGATATAAATGTTTCTACAGGTGGAAGTTCTTGTTCAGTGACTAAGAAAAATGTGGCCACCTGTACAGAAATCTACAATAAAAATGGTGTAGTAGTTCAAAAATGTATAGATACTGCCGGGGTGACGAGTTTAAAAGTGGTAAAAGGTACTGAAGAATTAAAGCTGAAATATGCTGAAAACAAAACTATAGTAGCTTCTTTTTCAGATGGTACAAAATACGATATAGTTTTAGTTACAGGCGGAGGCTCCTGTGCCGTTAATGAACAAACCATCGGTAATGGTAATACCTGGACAGATGAATTTGACTGTAAAAAAGCTGTTTTAAAAAATCCTGGACTAGATGAAAGTATTTGTGACTGGAAAATTGTTTCTGATTTAAAAGTAACAATCGATATGAAACGTGGATCAATTGTTTTAGAACAGGAAGCAACAACAATGTGGAAGGACAAATGGAAGTATGTTTTTCCACAGGATGAGGCAAATGTAGCTAAACGATCAGGGACTGCATGGATCTTTTATAATGAAAATGGGAAATGGTATGCAGAAACATGGGAGTGGATGCGTCCAGCGCAGAAATTCAAATTTATTGCTCATATCAAATCAAAACTGGAAGCAGGTGGAGATATATATTTTGCAGTATCAGGACTTGCTAGAGCGCGTTCGCGCAATGTCAAGGAAAGAACAAAAATAGCTAAATGGAAATAATTTTAGATTTACGAAAACTACATGGAATAAACTTGTTTTATAAATGATTTAAAAAGATTTCCACTGTATCCTGGACAATTTCTACATATTTCAGGATAATTTTCAGTATCCTGTTGAATGAAAGCCTTTCTAATGTTCTGTAAGGATTTTGAAAACCAGAGAGTTTTGAAGTTGTTATCATTAATATTTCCTGGCGAAAGATCAAGACTACTGTCAAGGCAACAGCACGTGAGGTTTCCTCGGGAATCTATAACAGGCGATGTAAATGGTGCGCCACAATGTAATTGTAAATCAGGAATTTCATATGTATCTTCTTTATTTGGCCAACTGTTCTCTGAATTTGCAATCAGCCTGACTCGTGAAGAATCAAAAGTATTTTTAGATTTATTGATTTCATTTAAACAATTTCTGAACAGGTCATCATGAAATTCCTGAAGTTCTGGAGTGTAAGCATCTCCTTTTTTTACCCATATTGTATCCATATCAGGTCCGCCGGTATCATACTCCGTAAGTTTTTTATACCAGAATTTCACAAATTGAAGGCATTCTGATTTATTGTCCTGGAGTACGATGAATTGAATAACGATTTTTGGCCATTGAAGTCCCAGCTCTTTTCTCTGTTTAAGGAAAAAACCAATATTATCCATAACTGTTTCCAGATTTCCGCCAGTCCTTATTTTACAATATGTTTTACTGTTTATGGCATCGATAGAAAAAGTCATTCTTGGTAATACATCTCCGGATTCAAGCAGTAAATCAATATATCTATCAAGAAATACTGCATTGGTATGTAAATCCAGATATGCATTTTCACGAGAACAGAATTTAGCTGCACTTTGGATTATTTTGTCAAACTCTGGATGAAGAAGTGGTTCGCCGCACCAGAAAAGTTTCACCGCTAAAGGGGTTGACCAGAAATTATAAAGTCCATTAAAAGTGTTTTTAATAGTATTCTGGTTTATAAATGAAGTGTTTTTTCCAGGATGCATATGTGATTTGCCTGTCATTACCCTTGAACACATACTGCAGTTCAGATTGCAGAAATCAGTTAATTCGATAAGGGATTGAGTATATATTGTTGGTTTAGCATTCATTTGAACATTTCCTGCAAAAATCCGGGACGTATTTTTTATTGATAAAATCTTCACTTTTTGAACTGGAAAGTATAGATAGTAAGGACTGTTTGTTAAGGTCTCCTATAATGAATTCTTTATCAGGAATATCATTACGGACACATGCAAAGACTTTTCCGTCAGCCTTGATTATAAAGTTATTATCTGTACATTTTTCCCTTTTTTCTGTTTTTTCAAATCTAGTATCAGACCTGATATAAATAGCATTTTTATGATGTGGCGGCCATGTACTACAGTTTTCAAAATTAATATGAAGGGAATTAAAAAAAGTACTCCAGGTTTCTATAAAATTTTCTTTTTCATCTGTGGTCAATTGATTATGATCGACCATGGATACTGTAATTAATGGCTCAATATGCCTATTATTAACTTTCCAAGTAGTAAAACTTGATATTTTTTCCTTGATTGATGTAAGATTTTTGCTTTTTCCTATTTTTTCCCATGTTACTTGAGAATCAGCATCAAGTGAAAAGTGAATACGATGGAAACCATTATGGGGATGTTTTTCAATAATATCGATCATTCTTCTGGAATTAAAAGATATTCCCGATGTATTGAGTACAAGATCATTGAATGCACATTTGTCCTTATTTACTTCTATAAGCTCTTCGAAAAAATCATAAAATAAAGGGTGTATAAGACTTTCTCCCATTCCAAATGGTGTTACATTATCAACTTTTATTTCTGAAAAACCTTTGATAACAGAATTTATTATACTTGCTGGCATAAGAAAAATATTTCTGTCAGAATTACAGAAAAAACACTTATTTACACAGCCTTTTACAAGCTCGACAGAAAGAGTTATTGGAAAATATATTTTTTTTCTAATGTTATTAAGCATTCCACCGATAAGTATATTGCATAAACCACTTATTTTCAAGATTTACCACTTCGGCAGGGATGAGCAATCACCCCTGCCACTTTTTTTTGGATTAATTTTGTATTTTTAACCTTCCTAAATCATTATCAGTTAATCAATGTTCAATATTTTTCTTTGTGTCTTAGTGTTTTTTTGCTTACAAGTCAATTAGATCAATAAATAAATTAGTTGACAAAAAAACCAAAACTCTTATAATTTAAGTGAAGGGAATGTATATAAGCACACTGATAAGCCTTTGTCGGTGTGCTTTTTTATTTTTAAAATCTATTAAAACGAGGTGTTTTTGTGAAGAAAAGATTATTATTGATTTTTATTCTACTGATGTTTACCATCCCTGCATTTTCCGGGAATCTTCTTTTTATAAAACCAAGTGGACAGGATTATGTTGAGATTGGTCCAGGAGATCCGTATTATGATAAAATGTTGAGTATTGTTAATTCATCGCCTGAATTGCAGCAGGTTGTTCTTAACTATGAACGTACCCAGCTTAGAAAAAAAGCAAGACTGGTTAAAGATATGAAGGCTAAGGGAGCATCAACTAAAAATATCAGGCTTGTAATGAAAAATTATAAGATCAAACCGATGATTCTAAATTTGACATCAAACAGTGGTGGCAGTGCAATGGGTGTGAAAAATTTTGTTGTAAATACTGTTGGCCCAGGAAATACTCAACGGCGCGAGACATTTAACAAAACACCAATGATTAAGTTATCAATGAATGGCGAGACTGTGCTTAGTGGTGATATTTCAAATCTTGTAAGATCGATTGCTCATGAAGCTGGTCATTGTGTAATGGCTAATGAATACAGAGGAAGTTTCCCCGCGAGTACATATTATGGGCAGTCACACTGGAGAAATATGGTGAGTGATGGTGGACTTGCACTTGCTGAAGGTTGGGCTGAAATGAATGGACCTTATTTTTCACAGGATAAACTATTTAAAACTCCTGTTGCAAATGGAGATTTTGCATTTCATGATAATAAGGAAAGTTTGAAAACATATGCGGAAATGATGAACACAGAAGGTGTTGTATCAAGTATTTTCTGGGATATTGCCAATACTATTCCTAATGGATATGATAAGTGTCTGGAAGTATTTGAAAAGACACAGCCTGGTGATATGTCGGCTTTTATAGATGTTTATAAACAGACTTTCCCAACAGATAATGATGAAATATTCAAGATAATGACAATTAACACACTCGGTGCAAATATTTCTACTAATGCTCAGAAAGTTTACAGTGATTTTAAAGCAGGCAATATTTCCAAAACAGGTTATATCGAATGGTTAAACGATACTATGCAGCAGGAATGGATTGATCTTGGTAACAATGAAGAACTTGAACCTATTGAAGATCATAAAGAAGTAAAACAGGATGAAGAATATATTCTTGAAATTGTTCAACCTGAAACTATACGTAAAGTACCAGTTTCAGTTGGGAATGAATTAAAGGATCCTGAGTTTTTCCCTAAACGAGGAATCTAAGTAATAAACTATTTTTATAAACAGATATCCGGTCATTAGACCGGATATTTTTTTAGTAGATAATATTTGTGATAATTTTTTTATTAATATGATATAATTTCAAAAAAATTAATTCGAAACTCATTTTTCAGCATTCCTGGAGGAAGAAAATTGATTCAATATCTCAACGGTAACCCTGTTTTATCACTATTTATAATTATTACAGCAGGATATTTTATTGGTCAGATTAAGATCAAAGGTTTTGCTCTTGAAAGTTCAGCGATTCTTTTTATAGCCATGTTTGCAGGCCATTCTGGGATAATACTTCCACCAGATCTGAAGATTATGGGACTGTTGTTTTTTATCTATGCTATTGGAATTCAGGCAGGCCCCAAGTTTTTCACATTTTTTAAAAAAGAGGGACTACAATTTAATCTGCTTGCTATCATTATTGTAAGCGCTGGAGCTGTGGTTGCATCTTTAGGAGTGATTTTTTTAAAGATAAAAAAAGAAATTGCAATTGGCTTATTTGCTGGAGCATTAACAAGTACTCCTGGACTTGCGTCGGCTCAGGAAGCAACGGGATCGCCTTTAACATCAATTGGTTATGGTCTTGCTTATCCATTTGGAGTAATTGGAGTAATTCTTTTTGTGAAACTACTTCCTACAATTTTGAAAGTAGATCTTGAGGAAGAAGCTCGATTGGAGAGTGAAAGACAGGAAGAAAATAAAATAAAGATATATTTTAGCCATATAGAAGTTATTAATCCAGCAATTATTGGTAAGAGCCTTGGTAAAATCAGATTATTGGAAACAACTGGTTGTGTTATTTCCAGGCTTAAACGTGATAATAAGGTTTTTGTTCCAAAGGTGGACACTGAATTACAGAAAGATGATCTTTTAAGGGTAGTTGGAGATCCAGAAACACTGGAACAGGCCACAATGTTGCTTGGCAAGAAAAGTAAAAAAAAGATTCCGCAACGAAGTCTTGATACTCAGAGCTTTATAGTGACAAATAAGAGTTTGATTGGAAAACCTTTACGAGAATTGGAAATATCCAGTAAATATGAAGCGAATGTAACCAGAATCAGGCGAGCAGGTATTGATATTCCTGCTGAAGTAGGACAAAAAATTGAATGGGGCGATAGAGTTGTTGTTGTTGGTGAAAAAAAGATAATGGAAGAACTCAAGGATTATCTTGGTGATGATATCAAAAAAGCTGAAGAAGGAAATATATACTCTATTATACTGGGGATTGTAGTAGGTTTTTTATTCGGTCTTATTCCATTTTCAATAGGTAATGTTATTTCACTTAAATTTGGTCTTACAGGTGGCGTATTGTTATCAGGACTTTTACTAAGTAATAAAGGGCATATAGGACCGATCATTTTTAGGCCTCCAACAAATATTATTAACTTTCTCCGAGAGATAGGTCTTGTATTTTTTCTTTCTGTTGTTGGATGTAAAGCAGGTTCTACTATTGTAAAAGTAATACAGGAACATGGAGTAATACTTTTTTTCTGGGGAACATTGATTACCATCACACCAATGATTACTGTATTGCTCATAAATAAGAAGTTTTTCAAAGTTAATCTTCTCCAATTGGCAGGGGCTCTTACTGGTGGTATGACTTCAACCCCAGGTCTTGCCGTTGCATCATCAATGATTGATTCTTCGGTTCCAATGGTAACTTATGCTGCTGTTTATCCAGTTGCTATGATTACTATGATGTTCTGGACTAAAATCCTGGCTGCTATACTTTAACCTGAGTTGAGCGATTCTTTGAAAACATCTGCACAAATCTCTTTTCCACTAAGATTTTCCAAAAAGCCTCGACGTACCTGTTGGAAATATTTTATTCCTCTTCTTAATATTTAGACCCCCTCTCTTTGTATCACTGTAGATTAATGTGATATCATGTAAACAATATTAAAATATGTAGTTTAAAGGAGAATATTATGCTATTTCCAGTATTTTTAGAAGCCTCTATTGATCAAGCATTAGAATCAGGAGTTAAAGAAAGTCTGATAAAGGAAATTATATATTTTAATTATTTTCTGTTTCGATCAACTGATAATAAAAAGTGTTGGCATAATGGAATTGATGAAAAGATAAGTTATATTTCTGAAACTTTGAATTCTCCATTAAAGGGGTTCTTTTTTAGCCGGATGACTGAAAATCAGAAGAAAGAATACATGGATTGCTTGAAAAATATTACTGGTGGTAATGACCTGGTTGCTGCATTAAAAGAACTAAGAAGTATTTCAGGTATTTTAGGTAAAAATAGAACAGAATATTTTATCAGAAGCAGGGACAATATTCAGGTTAAAAATATGAAATTTATATATTTTGCTGAGTTGTTCAGTTCTGAAAATAATGGTTATTATCCTTTTGGACCATTGGATATTAAGATAACAACGACTGATTTTCTTCCAGAAAAAAACAAGTTTTATGTACATGTGAGAAACTCTGAAATCTATTGTTCACTGGACTCATTCATTAAATATGATTGCTTTACAGGTAAATTTTCTTATAGAGTTGATAATGGAGAATTCGATAATTTTATTTTTGATAAACCCATTGGACAAATTGAAAATAAAACTGGAATATTGAATTCCGAAAAGAATATGATTCTGAACCAGGAATGTTGCTTTCTTTTTGAATTTAAAAATACTGAAATTGAAATACGGAATGCAGTTTTTAATTTTGAAATTCCATTATTTCCAGAACAGGAAATTGAAGTTGAATGTAGTTTTGGTCCTGGGGTTTATTTTAATCAGGTTTTATATTCTGGAATTGATAGAATGCAATTAGATAATAGTATTCCCGTTCCAGAAGTTCTTCTGGTTCCTGTTTCAGGCGATGTTTTTAAATTTGAAACTCAGACACAAATCAGTGTTTTGGGCATAGAAGAACTTACTCCAATTGAGATTTTGAAAATTGAACTGGATTCTTTTGTGGGTGATCTTGTCGTTACTCAGGAAGAACAGGCTAAGATAAAATTACTCATTTCGGAGTTAAAACTGTCCACAATTGACTATGAAAGGTGTTATCGAGATGTAGTATTTAAACATTTTTTCATGTATCTGCTGGAAAAATTCCGGTTTAATCCAATTTATAAATCAGATGATATTCTTTTGTATTCTGGTTCTACTGAAATTTTCAGGATATGTCTGGAATTTGGAAGGTATTATTTTTGTTTCAATGAAATAGAGAATATGGATATAGTTGATTTTTATGTTGAAGACGTTATTGGATCTTTAGGTAAACTCTATAACAAAAAGATTTTCCTTGAAAAAGTCAGCAATCTCACAAGCTTTTTTGAATTTATAGATATTCTCATAAAAGAACAAAAGTCAGATATTGATTTTCTTGGGTATGTCCAGGTGTCATTGAAACAGTTTTTACCATTTCTTGATTTTTCAAATAGTGCTGTTTCCATGTCATCAGAAGAATCTAAAATCGTTTTACTTTCAGGATGCAAAGAAAGTGAAATTATTGAAACTTGTACTGTGATTCCGTCACCGGAAGACCAGCAGGTACTTGTGAAATTTACTTCAGTAAAAAAGATTGTGGCTTATCAGGATATGTTTGAAATGGTAGAAGATGATAATGAAATTATTGTAGGCAGTGTTTCTCCACTTTTGAGCGAAGACACTTCATTTGTGAATCAGATTACTAAATCACTCAGGTATCTTCGAATGAATAGTCTCCTGAAAACAGGGAGTGCCGAGAACTTGACACAGGTTCTTGATTCGGTACTTGGTTTGTTGAATACGGTTACGTCCAGTGTTGAATTCGGAAAAGATGAAGTTAAATTTTCACTTCAAGATTCTCTGTATTCCTTAAAGTCAGATGTTGATTGTATTCATATAATGTGCAATAGCAGTGAATTTTTTAAAATAACAAATGATGAACAAATCCAGGAATTTAAAGAAAAACTACTTTCTTCAAAATCCCAAAAGCCTGTTGGAACTGATGATGTTAAAGATATATTCAGACAGGCCGTTAGTTCTGCATGGGATGATGGATTTTTGCAGAATGAAGAGATGATAAAACTTCGTGAATTAAGAAAAAAGCTGAATCTCTCTGAAAATCAGGGTAAGTTAATAGGAGAAGAAGTGGTTTTATCAATGGTTCAGAATCGGATTCTTAATAAGTTTCCAGGTTTGAAATTAGATAAAAAATTTGTTGAAGAAAAAAGAAAATATATATACAGTTGTAAAATTCTTGGACAATTATTTTTTATTATCGAGTTTGATCTCGCAATTGGTATAAAGTTTATTCTTCGTATTTCTGAAGAATGGGCACAGAAATTTCCAAACGCCTTAAAACCCTTTGGTCCGCCAAAACAAAGCTGGTATGTGATAGAATTTGAAGAAATTGGGAAATTAAAGATCTTTCTTCAAATTTTTTACAGGGCTTATTTTGAAGCAATTGTTCTCAAAATTATACCTTTGATGAAAAAAACAGGAGCCAATCCAGATCAGATTGCTGAACTTGTCAAAACAAAACTTGGATTTTCAATGCCACTCCGTATTGTTCAGGATTTGAAATCCCTGGCTTGATGATTTATGTATAAGCCACAACATGGCTAAATTTTCTGATATAATAAAAATCGATATTGAAGTCAGAATTAAACAGTTCTGAACCAATTTCAGCAAAAGTGAAGAATCTCAGGAATTGATTTTTAGAAATATAGTGACCTGCTTCAATATTTTTTTCACCTTTCAATAGATTGATAATTTTTGACACATATTTAATCAGGTTAAAAAATCTGGAATTTTCATTTCGATACATGAATGAGATGAGAACTGGACTTTTCGGTTCTATTTTTAATGCAATACTTTTTAATAATGATTTTCTTGAAGCCGAATCCGGAAGCATTGAAAGAGTATCCCAACCAATTATTGCGCCGTCAAATTTATCATTTTTCACACCTGAGCTAAATACTTTTTCGGTAATACATTCTGAAGTAGGATATTCAAAGTGAAAAGGCTCAATATTGATTGTTCCAGTATGTGAAATCACATCAGGGGAGGAACCAAGGACTAGAATATTATTTTTTGTAGTAAAGCAATTTTTTATTGAATCGATTTCCCAAGGAGAAAGTCCTAAAAAAATTTGTGCAGATGTATTATTTAATCTATGCTTTTTGTATTCTTTTGTTTTCATTTGTTGAATGGTTGAATTTTTTAAACTACCAATAATAAAACCTGAATATGCTGCTTTACAAAATTTAATAATAGTATAAAGTGATTTATATACTTTTTCATAAACTGATGTCTGCTCTTTTGATTTAAATTGCGATTCTATGGAAAAGCTTGAATAACCGGCAGGAATTTGAAATTTCTCATTAGAATATCGAAATTGTTTAGACCAAAATTTTTCTGGCAAGTTTAAAAGCAGTGAAATTGTTTTTGTAATATCCCCGGGATTTGAATATTCTGATTTTGAGTGTTCTTTATAAAAGCCTACTGATAAGTTAACTGCACATATACCGCTTCTTCTGGCAATTTGAAATGCATCGGTCGGATATCCTCGTAAAAGGTTAAAACTATCGATACTTTGAAGTAAATTAATTAATTCTTTATTTTCATATCCTCTTAAACCGATTTCGCCATTACCCTGTCTGTCAAGACCTATGAATATGGATGCATGTTTTGAGATATACTCTAAATCAGCTGATTTGGACCCTGTTTTCCCTGATTCTTCAAAATTAAATACACAGAAAATAAAGCTTTCTGGTCTCTTTTTCATCAAAGTATGTAGTATAAATATACCATTTCTGTCATCAGCACCTAATCCGCCAGCAGGATTCATGAGCTTTCCGTTGTGGTCAATGATCTTTTCAGGTTTGATATTGTGTACGGTATCACTATGTGTACACAGACATGGAAGATAAGTATTTTTTGAATTTTTAGGAATGTAAATCCGATACAGGGAATCTTTCCTGTCTTTTATGATCTTAAAAAGATCAAGATTGATATCTTTTTCCAGAACAGATATGACGTCTCTATGAGTTTGAGCTTTATAGAATGGTGTTAATGTTTTAAGCATGGGTTTGGGGTAATAGGACAGGCACAGGGCCTGTCCCTACAATGTATTGTATTATCTTGTCTCTACAAAAATAGTATCAGATACAGGTGCAAGACGACCGTGAGTATCAAATACAGTTGCTGTAATTAAACTGTCACCAGCAGGTCCATTACTTCTAGCTGTAACATTTAGAGTAATGATCTTTTTTCCGTATGGTGGAATTGAGGCTAGTTTAATGTTATTCTTACCGTTGATTTTAAGAAATGATCCAGAATTCACTTTTACATTCACATCCTTGAAATTTCCAGCAAATGGATTGATCAAGGTAATCTCAAGTGAACGTGTCTGTCCTTTTGAAATTTCATTTATTCTCTTGATCTGGATAAAGATGTAAGGATCTTTTTCCTGAGTGAATATGTGAAAATCTTTTGTTAATTCTACAAGTTTTGAAGAAAGTCTATTAAGTGACAGTGGAGTATTGATTGATTTCTTTTCTGCAATCAGAGCAAGCATATCACCATAAAATTGACTCTGTGTTGTAACTACTGAGGCAATTTCTTTAGCAGTGGAATCATCAATACCTTTTTTAGATGAATTTGAAAAACTACTGATCATATTAAGATGAGGCTGAAGCATGGCATCACTGTCAAGAAGTTGATCAAATTCTTTAACGATCATTGATCTGTTTTTTGATTGAAGCGCAGCTTTTACTTTACTAAGTTGAATTCTGTATGAATTAAGAATAGCCTTATAATTATCAAGGTTTCTTTCTGTCATCTGTTTACGACTTACAGTATTTGAAACATTTTCAACTTTCCATGCCGGATTAAAAGCAAGATTGATAGCTTTTTCATTAATTTTACCAAGAGCAAAATATTCTTTTCCACTAGCATAAGTTGCATGTGCAAGAAAACCCGCACTTCCAGCACCACCAATTATAGCGACGACTTTACTGATCTGTGTTGGATCAATAACTGAAACATATTGGCTCATCTGGGAGATGAATTTCAAGAGATTGCTTATTTTGATGTCTTTTGCAACGATCGCTGAAACTTTTGTTACTGTAACAAGAAGAGCCTGGAGTACTGATTTTTCATCAGTGAGCCCTTCGTTATCAATGACTTTAAAATATGATTCCCTGAAACTTCCTTCAAGTTCTCCTGCATTTGCTATAGCTGCTGATGTTTCAAAGTATTTCTGTGATCTGTCTACATATCCTATTTTTGGAATCGATGCAAAAAGGTATTTTGCAAGGATTTTAGTCATCATTTTTTTTATGCTTGAACCATTGGTTCCTTCCTGGTCTATTTTGGCAAAATGCAGATATACTGAACTTAAAAGATGAACTGCTGTTGGTAAATAAGTACCGTAAGGAGCTTTGATTTTTGGAGCAATCAAATCCGCCCCTTTTCTAAGTATCATAATACCTTTATCGATCAATCTGTATTTTACTTTTTTTGCAATTGGACCTACTACAGGAACATTTTCCAGGCCATTACAGATATTTTTGATAATGCTGTTTCCATCGAGTACCAGAATAACTATATGATACATTGGCTCAACTATTTTTTCGCTCAATATAAGGGAAGTATTGTATATTTCCTCTACTGCGAGTGTGGCTACATAAAGCCTTTTCAATACGTCTTTTCCTTTAATATCGTTTTCATCCTGATTATTCTGCCATCCCTGAACCAGATTACTAGTACTGTTTATTTTGAAATCTTTGATAGCAAGACCATCTGGAAACGGAATTTCAGGTAATCCAAGAGATACCTGGAGAAGTTTATAAGTATTGATGATCTGTCCCTCTATCCATACGGGGTCAATTTTTAGATGTGTTAACGCATGAAGGTTTTCTCCCAATTTGAATGACAGGAATTTCCAACTGCTGTGAACTGGATCCGTGAAAGGAACCCTGTTGTTCAGTTTTTTCTGGAAAACTTTCTCAGTTACACTGCTATCTAAAAGCTGACTTTCCTCGATTAAAAATTTTGCGGCATCCTGGCGATCCATTCCGCTTTTTAATATTTCAATCTTAAGGTTTCCAAGTCTTCTGACTCCATTAAGGAACATTTCTTCAAAAGCAGGATAGTCCTGAACATTTTTCTTTTTCATATCAAGGAGTTGATCTTTGAGGTGAACATATTTTGATTCAGGTGAAAGTTCTTCCTTTTGAAGTGTTGCAGTATATGTGAAATCAAGTTTCTTTCCCTTTATACCTGTAACCATGAGATAAACATTTTTATAAATGGTTCCAAAGTTTTGTATGTTTATTTCGCAGATATTCTTCTTATCCAGTTCGAATTTTCTGTATTCAAAATCACCATTTGTTTTTTCTAAAATTATATCAACATAAAAGACAGCTTTTTTGATAAATGATGGTTTTTTTCCAATAAATACAATATTTAAAGTACCGGCAGTATCTTCGATGTTTTCAATAGCACGCATATCCATTCCCAGGCATTTGATAATTTTTTCTTCACCCTGAGTTCCATCTGTGAAAACTTTACGAAATTCTATTGTTTTTGCAACAAATCCTTTTTTATAAAAAGGGCCAAGTTCTACACTCCAGAGATCTCCATCAGCTATAAAATCAAGTTCATTTGATTTAGTTCCTTCGGGAAGGAATTCTGGTGGAACCTGCTGCCAACCATTAACTCCAACGAGAAGTTTTCCTGGATTTTCTGAATAAATTTTGACTTTGTTAAAAGGATTAGGCTGGATTGGTGTCCAGTCAACTTCTGAAGCAAACCTGATATACTGCGTTGCATAAGTATCTACTTTAATCGGTTCTACTGAATTGATTGGAAATCCATACTCAGTTTTAACACAATGTACTTTTGCCTGAAAACCACTATCATAACCCCAGAGACCATCTTTGAGTCCTGGCTCGTTTATCAGATTTGCAATTTTCCAATCATGATATATCTGGCTGTAATCCTTTTGGATTTCAAACTTAGCCAGAGTTTCATTGAATGCTTCAACACTTTTGGTCTTGGTATCTACAAGATACCTGAAAAATGCCTGTTTTTCTTCAATTGTGTCTCCCGCATAATGTAGATAGATGTAATAAAAGAAATTGTATACTGTACCATAGTCGAGTACTACATTTGCAAAGTTATCGAGTTTATCGTTTGTATCATTTAAAAATGCAAAAACCTGTGATGGATGACCGTAACCACAGAAGTAAAACGCGATTTGTGACATTCCCTCATTGATCCATTTATCTTCTTTCATGTCATGGTTGGAATGAATAAGATGCTGAAATTCATGTGCAACTACGCCAAGGTAAAAATTGCTGTCTGGATCAGAAGGATACGTGTCCATATAAATCATTTCGCGTTCGTTACTCTGTGGAAAGACTCTTTTAGAGTATCCATTTAGTGGGAAAAAATATCCGCCGACATATCCTTTTCCAGGTTCCCAACCATCTTTTATATCGACCATAAACAATGTAATCCGTTCATCCTGGTCAATACCTGGTTTGGCTTCATCTCCAAAAGTTTTTGTATCAACTGGATAAATTACATCATCAAATTTATTCATTATTTTTGTTAAAGTAGCTTCAGAAATATCTGGACCGCCTTTTTCAACATATATGTAACAATGTTTTCCAACAAGTTTTAAAACTGCAGGAACCTGTGTAAAACTCTGTGCACCAGCAGCAAGTTCAACTGTCCAGAAAGTTGTTTCTTCACCGACCTTTTTTGCTTGTGGTGCAGTTACTGTTGATGGATATACTGGGTTCCCATTTTGTATAACAAATTTATCTACCATCGTATCAAAAAGATGTGTACCATCAATCCAGTTATCGCTAAGCGATGAACCCGTTTTACAGTTCATAGGTTGTCCATTAAATGAATTGTACTGCGCAAAAGAAAAGCTGCACACGAACATGATAAGGATGAATACTAAATGTTTTTTCATAAAATCTCCTTTGAAAATAGTTAAATATTTCTTGTCTAACATTAAATTATATTAAAAATAATAAAGTTGTCAACTATATAATTAATATAAAGATTACTGAATAACTCAGATTTTAGGTTATATATTTTAATTTTGTTTGAGGCTAGCTATTTTTCTATTCATTCCATCTGTATCACATAGAGTATGAAGATAGCCATTTTCTTTTCTGTAGGAAATCAAACCTCCGCCTTCAAAAAAACAGTATAGAACAGGATCGGTTGTCCCAGTAAAGATTTCTTCATAGACAGTGTTGATATTATTAGTGAGCTGTTGAATTGTTATTTTAACAACTCCAGAAGAGAAAATATATCGTCCAGGACAACCCCAGATTGGCTTCCATTTATAATTATTTTTCAGTTCATGAAACATATTTGTAGTCATAATAATACTATATCATGTTGAAAAGGAGTCTTGTTATTACCTTTTCTTATATGTTTTTGGTCCATTTTCAAAATGAGCTGATTTTTTCCACCATTTTGGATAGTCTACTTCCTGCGCCATTTTGTCAGGTGGCTCATTGATATAACCATCAGCATATTTCATAATTAATGTTTTTCCAAGTTCCCACCAGAGGGGAACATACTTTTCAGCGTTATCATGACAATATTTAGTTAATAAATTTCGGACAGCTCCGGGCGATTTTTTGTATAAATCCGCAGCTTTTCTCTCAATTGTATCTCTGCTTTTGAAAACAGCATTTTCGACTTCAAGTTGTTTTTTCTTAATATCTTTAATCATATAGCGGTATTTGAGATCTGCATAATTTGAAGCAAAATCACAAACCCAGAACGCTTTGGAACTATCAAACTTTCCAGTATATACTTGTTCATAGCGATCATTGACATCAGTTATACCAGCATAAAATGGAAGGACAAAGTTTTCATTTGGTCGATCAGGTCCAAACCAGCAAACGCCACCAACAGCATCGGGTAAAAAAGAACGTGACTGACAGACATGAAAAAAACCACAATAGAAAACAGAAAGAGGACGTTCCCAGGCGGCTTTTAGAGTGTTAAATGCGCTACGGTCACTTGCCTGATCCTGACTGCTGTAATATCTTGTTGGAGAACCCCATGGCCCGGCACCTGGTCCCTTGGTCTGATCAAATTCAGTTCCCTCATAGTGATCTCGATATAATGAAATAACATCTCGTACAGATAACTTTTTATCTGGTTTAACTGAAAAAGGATAATCTTTAGTATATCCATCCTTTACCCATGGACTTAGCTTTAAAGAAGGAGCAACTTTGGATAAAACACGCCATACACGACGTAATGAATAATATGGATGATTATATTCTCCAGGGCTTACAGCTTTTAACCAGTCAAGAAGTCCGTCTTTTGGATTCCACCATCCTTTTTTTTCACAAACATCAAAAAGGTTATCAGAAAACATCATATTTTTATCTTTTGGATCGACTATACGGATTCTGAATTCATTTGCTGCAGCAAAAACTTCATCATCTGGAATTCGTTTGGCAACCCATATCCCATCAGTTCCATTCATGTCATATCCGCACATTTCCATTACCCATGCTTCATTTGGATCTCCAACAATAAGTGTTTCGCCCGTTGCATAATATCCATATTCCTTGATTAATTTCCCCATTAACTTAATTGCATCACGAGCATTATCGCAGCGTTCAAGGGCAACTCTTGATAACTCGGCACTGTAAAAAATTCGCTTTCCAGCTTCGGGCTTTGGCTCAACGTTAGCCCGACAGGTACATTCTCCTATGCTTACTTGCTTTTCATTTATAATGCCATAATCAGCATCAAGATATGCGTATGTGCTTGCAACTTGAGGAATATAGCCTAAAGGAATACTTTTTGGTAATTTACTGTTTTCATAAGCAGGTCCACGATCAGAACCAACATAACGAACATCTCGAATTGATCCATACTTGGAATCGTATCCTAAGCTGGACTGATCATAATTAATGGCTCGTTTAGCTCCAACAGGATAAGTTTTAGCAGGAACATAGATTAAACGTTGATCACCTAATTCATTGTCATCTGAATGACATACAATTACTGATCCATCTTTTGTTGCATCTTTTCCAACACCTATAACGGAACAAGCATAACTATTTACAAATAAAAAAACAAAACAGGTGAATATTAGAAATGATTTAAAAATAAAGTTGTAAGATAATAAATTTTTCACGATTGTAATGAGCCCCTAATTTTTTCTTTTATTGTAACATAAGTAATCTAAATTTTTTGCATTTTTCATGCTATAATATAATTGATATGAAGAAAAAAAAGTTGTATATTTTTTTGTTAACTTTTTTGATTGAAGCTGTAACTGTTCTCTTCAGGTATGGATTCAAGATGGAATCAACTCGTGACACTAAAAACTGGATTGCACCGTTGACTTTTGGTATCAGAATTCATCATGGATATATCGGACTTTTACTTGTGATATTAAGCATGCTGTGTTTTAGAAGATGGAAGCATCATGGCTGGGTAGAAATTATCGGATATTCTATGTTATACAGTGATCTGATCCACCATTTTTTAGTATTATGGCCTATTGAGGGATCTCCTCAGTTTGATCTTGTTTATTGAGATGCTTTTTCAGCTGTGATATAATGAGTTTAATAGTTAATCAGGAGCATTAATGTCAAAGAAGAATAAGAAGACTTCAGTAGTTTTTGTCTGTACACATAATTCAGCTAGATCACAAATTGCTGAATCATTACTACGCTCAAAAGCAGGTGGTTGTTTTGAAGTATACAGTGCTGGTACTAACCCTGTCGAAGTTCATCCATATGCAATTAAAGTTATGGATGAAATCGGTATATCTCTTGAGACACATAATGCTAAATCTTTAACTGAGTTTATTAATAAAAAATTTGATGTTGTAGTTACAGTCTGTGATTCTGCTAATGAAGCCTGTCCAATTGTTAATGGGACTCTTTTGATTCATAAAGGATTTATTGATCCTTCAAGCCATGTGGGATCCAATGAGGAAAAAATCCAATGTTTCAGAGAAGTACGGGATGCTATATCTGACTGGTTGGATTCAGAATTCACTTCTCTGTGTAATCTAAGTCATATCAGTGAAAGTTAATTCTAGTATAACCTGTTTCTCAAACCTAAAATAAGTCAATCAATGTCTGGATTTTAATCGTCTAATCATCCATATCCATATCTATATCTATATCTGGTTCTGGAATATCATCCATATTCTGGAAATCGTCATCCTCAATATTATCATTTTCATTACTGTCTTCGTAATCAATCGATTCTGTTTCTACAGAACCTTCAACGGTAGTGGTATGATCTATTCCATCAAATTTTGTAGTATGGTTTATCCCATCAAATGTAGTGGTATGATCGACTCCGTCAAACTTGCTTTCAATTGTGAAATCTTTTGTGCCTCGAACATAATGATCAGGATATTTTGTGGTTTTCATCACGGGAGTAGCACTTTTTATAAACCCTTTTTCATCGTATTCAAATTCTATTTTTTGAAGATGCTTGAAAGTTCTGCCTTCAATTGTGAATCCTTTTACACCACGTACTCCATGTTTATTATGAAATCCAGGGACCTTTGTGCGGATTTTAAATCCAGGAACCTTATGATTAAGACTGAATCCAGGAACTTTGGTGTTGATACTTTGTTTCCAATCCCATTTTGAATTTTTTGTTTTCCATTTTTCTGAATTATTGTTTTTTTTCATTTCTGAAATCATTTTCTGCCGGTTCCGTATCTTTTCAAGATTTTTCTTATTGATCGTATAAGTAAGGACTCCTTCTGTACCTGATTTTATTTCTTTAATTCTTACATGACGTAATTTGCCGTCAGCTTCAATATTTGGGGTTTTATAGCGGACTATATATTGTCGGGTAAGAAATCGTGCAATGCCTTTGTAAAGATCAGTGATTTTAGAAGGATCCAGGGTATGAAAAAATTTTCCTCCAGTTCTTGCTGAAATAGTATGCAATACTTTTTTATCTACATTTTTGCCAACACCAATACAATGTACATTTATTTTTTTCTTTTTGGCTAATTTTATTACATCTTTATAGTTGTGATCACTGAATTGTTGTGTGTCACCATCCATTCTTTGATCTCGGCCATCGGTAAAAAGAACAATTGTTCTTCGGCGTCCTTCAAGTTTTTCAAGGGCTCTATATAAACCATCATACAATTTTGTTCCACCATGTGCTCTTATTCCTTTAATTGCAGAAATAAGACTTCCGCGCGTATATGTTGCTTTCTGAGATAAAATAACTTTACTTGAAAATTCAACAATCAAAACTTTATCAGAGTCGCCAAGATTTTTTACAAATTGAATTGCCCCTTCCTTGATCTTGTCAACAAATCCCTTAATGGAACCAGAAGTATCCAGGACAAGTCCGATATTAAGTGGAGGATTAAAAACCTTCATCGTAAAATTATCGATTTTATGATCATCCTCAGTCACTGTAAAATCTTTTTTCTGGAATATTCTATCTGTCTTGAATTTCGATGAGACAGAAGAATAAAGAGTGATTTCAGGAAAGTTAAGGATGTCCAGATGTTTCATCATGATTTGAACATCATCACAGTATGCTGATAAAAAGCATAAAAAAAACAGTGTAACAGTAAAAAAAGATAACTTCATTATATAAACTCCCTTACAAAGAATAAAATTACAACGATTTCCCTAGTTCTTCAGCTTTTTGCAATACTTTTGTTTTTTCCTTGATTGTGCCATTTTTCGTCAAATCTCCTGCAATGAGGCTTCCCACATGCTCCATTTTCATGAATTCACCAAACCAGGTTTTGAAAAATCCAGTTACACTTTCACAAAACATATTTTCCGGTGCGCCGCTTGTTACAACTGTAATGAATTTTTTTCCAGGAATGTGTTTAAGGGTATAATCCTCTTGGAGAAAAGTATAAAATCTATCTATAAATGTTTTTAATGGTCCTGTCATATGACCAAAATAGACCGGAGTTGAGAATAAAATGCAATCTGCATCGACAATTGTCTGGTACATTTTATTAAAGTCATCATTATGGATGCAGATATCTACTTTTCCTTCAGTGCAGGCCATACAACCAATGCATCCTTTGAATTTCATATCATATACATGGCATACATCGATTTCATGACCGGCACTTTTGGCACCTTCTATAAAACTTCCAACTATTTCAGCATTATCACCATTTTTTCTGGGACTACCCATTATTGCGAGAATTTTCATAATATCTTTCCTTATATTTTGGATTATAATCCTATTATAATTAAATGGGTTTTGCAGGTCAACATATCTAATATCTTAATAAAAAGAAATTGACAAAAAGGTATTATGTAATACAAAATTATAATGTGAATATAATATTTAAATTTTTTATATATTGGAGATAACTATGAAAAAGAGAGCTTTATTGACTTTTTTGTTGATATCAGTATTTCTTATTCCAGTTTATTCTTTGGAAATAGTTGATGCTACACCTTTTGGAGTTAAAAGGATTGGACCTGGTATTATTGAAATGGGGAAAGGCACTGTTGACAGGAAACTTCTTTTGTTTAAAAAAGATTTTACGTATGATTATAGATTTAATAATCTGGATTACAATGTAAAATTTAAAAGAGATAGTGTTTTTTTCAAACTTAAAGATGCTAATGAATGGAATTTATGGATTTCCAAGGAATCACAGACACGACAGATAAAAAAACAAGTAGTTCCATCTCAAATACAAAAGTCTGTAAAAAGTGTTCCTGTGAGTAATTCCAAAAATAAAATCATAAAAGTAACTCAATCTAATCAACAAACTGGTGTTTTTTCTGCGAATTTAAGAAATATAAATTTTGCTAATCTACTAAATCAGTCTCAAAAGCAAACGTCTTTTGTTAGTTTTAGAACTAGTAGTGGTGTTTCCAAGCCAGGCAAAATTGTTTACAGAGGTGGCAGCATTGTTGGTGACATAGATAATAATGGGACGGTTGACAGGACTGATTATATTTTACTTTCAAGTTATCTTGGAACACGTGTGTGTAATAGCACTTATGATATCAATGCAGATGGAGAATTCAACTGGGATGATGTTAGGTGTATGTTTGATAATTATTTGCCTACAAGTGGAACCTCAACTCCTCCAACACCAACGCCAACGCCAACGCCAACGCCAACACCAACACCAACACCAACACCAACGCCAACACCAACACCAACACCAACACCAAC
>DAOVTB010000302.1 GCA_030633305.1 Candidatus Muiribacteriota bacterium | reverse complement strand
TATTTATTTTATTAATTTGCTGTCTATTACTGACGAGTTTGGGTTATAGCCGGAAAATTGGAATTTACACAGGGACATTTAATCCTCCGCATGCAGGACATCTGAATACACTTACTACTGTAAAAGATGTGATTGGATTGGATACTGTATATATGTTTCCTAATTATGATCCGCCACATAAAAAGAATATAACTCCTTTTAAACATAGATATGAAATGTGCAGGATTCTTGCAGAAAGATATCATTGGATTAAGATGACCGAACCTGATTTTATTGAAAAGAACTACAGGAATGGTGGTGTTTCCAATCTGCTGGAAAAATTTGAAAATAAATATGTTATATCCAAAAGAGATTCCGTATATCAGATCATGGGAACAGATTCTTTTAATAAGCTTGTATCTTATGGAGTACTTGATAAAGTACTGAAACAAAGGTTTATTTGTGTTGTTCAAAGACCAGGATATGAGCTGAAAAAAACACAGGAGCTAAAAAAATGGATAAATGCTAAAAAAATAATCCTTATTGATCCATCTTTTATTCGTAAATACAGTTCAACTAAAATAAGAAAGCAATTTAAAGAAGGTAAAATTACAGAGGAAACTGATTTTTTTCTGAATGGATATATTCTTAGACATGGTTTATATGGAAAAATAAAGAAATTACCTGGAAAAACAGTTAGATTAGGAAGTGGATTATCAGGAACTTTTAAACCTGCGGAAAATGTCACCAAAGAGATTTCAGAATTAATTGAGAAATTTTCAAGTAAGATTCATTCGTACAATTGGAATAATGTTGAGGAATATGTCAAAAATTCATTTGAAGATGAAAAATTGCTTTATGAAATATTTTTTCATGAAGGTGAAATAAAATTTATTTTCGGACAAGAATCAGCAGCCCTTAGATATTTTCGGAATACAGGTATTGATAACATTAAATTTTTGGGTGGAACAAGTATTCCTATGTACAAAAAGGGAAATGTTTTATATCTTACAGGATTAAAATGCAAAGAACAGCTGCTCAATTGTTATTTTACTGTATACATTATTTTGAAGTTTGCCAGATTGGAAAATCATCTGACAGTTTTGAAACTTGAAAAATGGAATTATTACAAGATGTATACGGATATTTTCATTAAAGATCATGTGAAATCAAAAATTGATACATTGATTATAGGTTTCAAGGATTTTTTCAAATCAAGATTTTTAGAGATAGGTATGAAGTTTAAAGAGATAAATGATAATTACCATGAAGCTCTTTTAGTAAAAGGGCAAGGGTTTGGGAAAACATTGATAATATCCCATTTTCATGGTGGGGGAAGCCTAAATGAATATATGGTACTTTCAGCTGCAAAATATGGGGTGAAAAAGGTATTATTTCTAGGATCTGCCGGAACTCCGATGAAGAAATATAAAACTGGTGAACTTATTGGGAATGAAAAATTCTATTCTTATGATTCGGATTTTCGCTTAAATTCTTTTATAAAAAGTGAACCGGAAGCATTTGGGTTTAGAAAAGGAATCGATTATACAGTTGGCGGAAAAAATCTTACTGTGTTTTCACCTGTTGTTGAGTCAGATTCAATGATAAGGCGATATGGATATTATAATTTCTCTTCGATTGATTCAGATGCCATGTTTATTGTAAAGGCTGGGAATTCTGTGAAGAATTTTTATTATGGAATTTTACAGATAATTACGAATCATGAAGGAAAAAAAGGTGACAAAAACCTGATAACTCAAGCTATAATTAAATTGGTAAAAAAAACAGTTGAACTATTGTAAAAAATAAGAAAAATAGTCGAAGTAAAATGGTCGAAGCAAAAGGTGGAAAAAATGAATAATGAAAATGATCTTGTTTATCGCTATTGGCGGAAAAAAAATCTTACTGATGATGATCTTTTTAATGTAGCCCTTTTTTATGAAGATCTTGTAAAAAAATTTTATAGAAAAGGCTCCGGAAAGATATATATTTCAGAACTGGTAATTCATGATCTACTCACTGAGATGAAATATCTGGATTCAGATTTCTATCTTTTGAAATCAGATATGATTGATGGATGGAAGTATTCCAGTAATGTTAATTTTATTGATTCTGAAGACGAGCTGGAAGGATTAAATTTTGTTTTCAATTTTCATAAAACTTTTAACCTGATGTTGGATCGCCAGACAGTCTTGGAGTATATCAGGAATATTAGAAAAAAGATGGAAAAAGGCGGAATATTTGTTCTTGATACAGAGCTTTTTAATGCTGAAGTCTTTCGGCCATACTCCGGTAGCTGGAATTATGAAAGCAGTGAATTTAATCTGAAGGTAAAGATCAGTGATGAAGATATGGATTTTTACAATTGTACAAAAAAACAGAATATAATTATCAAAAAATCTGATGGTTCACTTTTAAAATCATCTGTTAGATACAGGATTTATACTATTTCAGAATTAAAGGAATTATTCCAAAAAGATGGGATGTTTGAGATGATAAGTATTCATAATCCATATGTAATCGAGGAAATGAATCCTGTGGAATTTAATGGACATGTAATAATAATGTTCCGCGCTAAGTAGTATACTTTGCGCATGGTAAATATAGTAAATATTGAAGCATTTAAACAATCCAGACAGCATTTATTTGAAACAACTGATGAACTCCAAAACTTTATTAATTCAATATTTGTAAAACATAACAGGTCATTTCGAGTTAATGAACTGGTTATTTCTCCTGAAAAGTTGCTCCAGTTTCCAATTTTTAAAGATGCAGTTGTTGAACAAACAACATGGGATCCATCTATATTTAAGATAAAGAAAGGAAATATTTCTGGTGAGTGTTTGGAACATTTTGCTGGTCTATTCTATCTTCAAAATCTATCATCAACCTTACCAGTAACTGTTCTTGCGCCTGAAGAAGGGGATACAGTTCTTGATATGTGTGCGTCACCGGGCTCAAAAACCACGCAGGCTGCTATAAAAATGAAAAATTTAGGAACACTGATTGCAAATGATATTTCCTGGAAAAGATTAATGCCACTTTCGGCTAATCTCTCAAGACTTGGACTTAGTAATGCCATTATAACTAGAACTCAAGGCCAGATGTTTGGAAGTAGTTATCCAGAATATTTTGATAAAATTATACTGGATGCTCCATGTTCTGGTGAAGGATCATGGTATAAACACAATAATACAAAAGCCTGTTTCAAACAGTCATTTGTAAAAAAATGTACAAATACTCAAAAAGATCTTGCTGTATCGGCATTTAAAGCCTTAAAACCTGGTGGGACGATGGTGTATTCCACGTGTACTTTCAGTATAGAGGAAAATGAAGAAGTTGTTGATTTCATTTTAAAATTCAGTTCTGGGAATTTAAAAGTTGCTGAAATCAATTTAGATATTCCCGGCAGAGCAGAGGGTATTTTATATCATAAAAATAATTTTTTTCATTCTGACATCAATAAATGTGTAAGGATTTATCCTCATCGAACTGGTCTGCCAGGGTTTTTTCTTTCAAAACTTGTTAAGTCTGGAAAAGGTAATGAACAATGATAACAAAAATAGATACTGATCTTGAAAAGAGAATATTATTTTTCATGGAAAACTTTCTTCATGAGGACGATATAAATAAACTTCAAAATCAGATTGTGATTTTTATCAATCCTGTTAAAAGATATTTTGTATTTATGAATCCAGAAACTTCTGAGCGTATTAGTGATATGGGCGAATTTTTCTTTAAAGGTGGAGTAAAAGTTGG
>DAOVTB010000184.1 GCA_030633305.1 Candidatus Muiribacteriota bacterium | reverse complement strand
TGTAAAAATCATACAGAACATTGCCAGGGAATTCAGCAGAAGATTGAGGTCAATGGATAAAAGATTCGTCGAATTTTCTCAGTTGCTGAAATCAGATACTCTGAAGCGGGAATTTCGGGGACACAATACTTAATTCTTCAAAAAACAGGTGTTATGTCCCTGGAATTCACTAAAGTTACTCCATACTACTGTTTCCTACATGATCGCGCAATATCCACAAAAATCCTGATATTGAAATGAGAATTACTATCACCCAGACTGCAGACATTTTATAAAAAAAGCTGTTCGCTGATTTAATGGACTTACTTCTCCGTTCTACATCATCACCAGTACCTGAAGGATGTACCTCACAGGTAACAAACCAGTTTTTTCCAAATTCTTTCAAATTCTTGTTTTTTTTGATCAAATAACTTTCAGTTTTTATACTCCGAGGGCACATTGGATCACGCTGAATATAGCCCTCTTTTTGAAGAGGATACTTCAATACTGGACCTTCGACAAAATTTTCAATAGTAGTATCTGAAAAATACATTTCTAGCGCATTCTCCAGCATCCTCATATTGGCAGAACAACTTCTTGAACTGCGTTTTCCCAGAAGTTGTTTATTTTTCATAATTGCCTGGAATTCAAATGTGAAACTTACCATCAGAATAATAAGGACTATTATTATTCGATAAGATTTTTTGGAAAAAGCTAAAAAATTATCAAATCCTACAAAAATTGACGAAATTATCCCTAACTGCATCAGTGATGAATAGTAACTTGGATCAATATGAGGTGACATCATAATCCCAACAAAATAGAAAAAACTATAAATCACACTATGGACAAAAAATAATTTTAATTTCTGACGTTTTACAGCTGAATACAATCCATACAGAAGAATTGCAATTGGAAGAGCAAAATAGAAAAGATGGTAAGCTCCAAAAACACTGAAAATCGGAATTGATTTCAGATTAAATACTAAATATGGTCCTGTTCCTGAAGAATAACCATCAATCATAATAATCCCCTTTATCTAGAGTTTTAAACTTTCATAATTACCTAATTATACACAATTCCAACTGAAAGAAAAAAGAGATCAGTTATATTTTACAAGTAAAGCATAAAAAATGTTAATCACATAAAAGTGAAGTTTGCCATTTTTTACATTGAAAACACTTGTTTTAATAGGTCATTTGGATCATGACTAGTGCGTATTACGAGAAAATACAGCATGATAAATATTATTATTATTGCTTATATTTTTCAATTTTAATATATTGGTTTTGAGAAAAGTTTAGGAGGTTTTATGAAACATAGTATTTTATTTTTTTCCTTCATGTTCTTGTTCGTGGTCATGATTTATCCCACAGGTCATAGCCCAGAACTGATGCTGAATGGTCCATTTACACTTCGAAATTTCAATAGCGGTGAACTTTTGATAACTTTTATTGGTCCTAATGCCCACGTTTCTGGGATGAATGCTCGAACTGGAATGTATGGAGGTATAGGAAGCGGATGGGAAAGAGCTGTAATTGGTTCAAGATACAACCATCAAGGCGAATGGAATATATCTGAGGTTCCTAAAAAGTTTCATTCCAGGGTAAAAGAACGTTCAAAAATATATAGCCGTGGAGGGAAGAAATATCCTGACCAATGGTTCCAATTGCGAAGCCGCCAATCTGGCCAACTTTTAATAGTCACAAATAATGGGAAACCGAATGAACCTGTTGTCATTATTGGAAAACCTGGAAATAGCCCATATAATGCTGGTTGGGGTGAAGGTCACTATAATCAGCAGAAAATGTGGAGAATCTTTGAATGGAAAGGAAATAGACCTGAATGGGGAAGTTCCTGGGCAAATGTAGGTGCTGAACGCAAGTTCTACATGATCCAAAATGTTGCTTCCGGCCAGCTTTTGTGTGATATGGGTGGACATACCTATGGTTCAGCCAAAGTCGTCGGAACTCGGCACAGATGCTTTGGAGAAGATTATGATAAAAGGGCACTCTGGGAATTAGCCCGCCCCACAAAACCGCGATTAGTTGCTCTTCACATCGATAAAAAGAAACTTAATCCACTTACAGATCCAAATGCAAAAGGTGTTACGGCAGATAGAATAACTGCTATCAATAATACAAATAAACGGGAGCATGGTAATCTTGAAGCTACTTTTGAGTTTAAACGTATTGTAGAAAATGCTGTGGAATTCAGTTGGGAAAACAGTTTAACTTTGAATATGGAAGTTGAGAATACCGTTGGAGTTCCTGATGTGCTGGCGACAAGCTATCGTTTCAGCCTTGGTGCAACTTTTACAACTGGAAAAACCAAGAGTAGTTCAAAAACATTTGAAAAGACATGGAGTTTTAAATATTCTGTTCCACCTAAAACTAAAGTTGTAGGAGAACTCCTTTTAATTAAGGGCGGAAGAGAAATTCCGTTTACTGCTGTGTATGAATCGTGCGGAAAAAGGTGGGAAGAAAAAGGAACCATAAAACTTGAATGTGATGCAACGGGTGCTATTTTCCAGGTTGACTCTTTTCCGCTTGATAATCAGAACCAACCAGTAAAATACAAGAAAAAAACACTTCGAAGAAAAAAGATTACTCATAGGGAACTACATAATCATATTACAGGAGAAAAAGAATTAAAGAAGTAAAGAAAAACTAATTATTTGAAACACTCTATATTATATGGAAGACCCGGCATACTTGTTACCGGGTCTTTCTATTTTTGAAGCATGCGGAAACATTTAAAAAGATTTTACTTTTCAAGTATACAATTAAAATATGATAAACAGTTTGTCCTCAAGTTTGATTTTAAATTGATTGCGAAGTTTTATGATCTGGAATTTTAGTTTTCTGTAAATGGAATCGAGCTTAATAATTAGATCATCTTTCTTATCGGGAGAATGAACTTGATATTGAAGAATTTGATCTGTTATAGACACTCGTACGAGAAATAGATTGTATCTTTCCAAAGCTTTTGAAAGATCAGGTGTCGCAATTGTCATCAAGGTTTTTGCAATAAATACTGCGGGATCTGTATAAGCACCGAGATAATCAGCAGGATTTTTCAAATCTTTTCTCAAACCATCAATAAAATCATCTGATTTTTTGAAGGCATTTTTAATTTCTGACCAGTTTCTAGATTCAACTGCACTGATTATTGGCTTGTAGTATGTACTGTTATACCGAACCATTTCTGAATATAATTTATCACCCTGCTCTTTTGTCAATTGATTTACAGTTTTAGCCATGGGATTATTTGCAGGTAATTTCTGTCCTTTCAGTATTCCAGAACTCATTTGACCGACTGAACATTCAATAAACATTTTCTCATACCCCAGATAAATTTCAAATCCAGGAACCATTGAACGGTAAGATTTCAGGTATTCAAGTAACAAAGTTAATTCCTTCCTTTTCAATTTCCCAGAACATATTAAAGCTTTTGTTCCCTTAAGTCCTATTCCGCCTGTTGCGATTCCAAGCATTCCAGAAATCAAACTTCCGCAATTATGAGTAAATTTACCGTTTAAAAAGCCAATCGAAACGGCATAAATTGCTCTGTTTAATTTGATTGCCTGTTCAATATTACCCTTGTTCAGGTTACTATAAATTCCAGAGAGATAATAACTGCAAAGCTTACGCATATGCTGAAATGAAACTGTAAATGGTGCATGCATTAAATCTTTTCTTGATTCATCAATTTTAATTTGAGGAAGACTTTCATAAGACAGGCATTCGTTCATGACTTTTTCAAACTGTTTGGAATCTTTTATCTTAAAATCAATATCAGATTGTTTGTATATTTTTTCCAGAGGATTTTTCTGAGTAAAATCAATTACATAATGATCTAAATTTATATTTTTTGGTATCTCCAGTTTCAGCTCATCAGGGATTTTTTCACAATAACAGAAAATGGTCGAAAAAAAGAAAATCAAAAATAATGTCTTTTTCATTTTAGTCTCCAAAATAAAATTTAATTAATTATATCAGAAATTTCAAATGTACCACGAGATAATATTCAATTTTTAGGATTCACAGGAAAACTAATCGATCCATAAGTGTTGCCCTGACGGGTACTTAATGGGATTCTCTGAATCTCAGGGTTCTTTTTTACAAATCCCCAGTATTCTGCAATAAGATCTGCAGTTTTTAGAACAAGTTTATAGTTAACGGCTGTTATATAGTCGCCGTCGTTCAAATAATTCTCAGCCTTTGATCCCTTTGGAACATTGACAACAAAAACTCCCCTTCTATCGTCCATGGTCGATACTCCGAATTCCGGAAGATAACGCTGAGTCCTTTTCAGAGCTTTTTGACGATTCCTATAACTCTGTAAATTGCGGCCATCTTTCAAATGCTCAATTAAATCAGGATTTAGATCATACCTGATATTCAAATTCAGCCCAGGTCTCTCTATAGCAAAGTATAAAAATCTCTTTCCATAGTATACTTTCAGTATATCCAACAAATCCTTTTCAGTATCTACAGGTATATTTTCAACCCTGCGGATGAGATCACCTGTTCTAAAACCAGCTTGATAAGGTTTTGTTCCAACGGTGACCTTCAGTATTTGAAGTCCATCTCCAGGAAGACCATTCCTGGTCTTCAAACCATCAAACAATTCAGCATTCGCAGCTCCTACCTTTTTCAATTGGACAGTATAAACATAAGGTTTCCCATTTTCCAGATTGATAAAACGTTTATCATTGACATATTCAAATTTATGAACTAACAGAGTATACTTTCCCATGGGAACATCCATGTTATTTAGGGACTTCTCAAAAACACCCCAGGGTCGTACCTCCCCTTCTGGAATTAACACAATTCTGCTTCCGGTGGGGATCGTATTTACTGATAGCTTGCAATGACCTGACCGAGTTACTTGTTTATCCAGTATTTTTCCTATTTCAACCAGCCTTTCATGAACATCTGTATGTCCAAACTGCAATTTATCGACTCTTTCATAGAATTTTTTTGCTGCTTTGTATTCGCCATTGATAAAAGCATCATTCCCCTTTGCTTTGAGAATTCTTACTTTCCTGTTTTGGAATTCCTTCCTTACCTTGGCCACGTCTTTGTTTCGCTTAGGCAAAGATTTAAGTATTTCCCAGGCAACTTTCAAATTCCCGGTTCGAATCAATTTTCGAACCTTTTCCAACTGCTCGTTCAATCTAATTTCCTCTTTTTGCTGGATAAGTTTTTTCAGATATCTCCGGGCTTCAATGTGAGATGGATTTTTATCCAAAATCTCTCGACAGATTTTTTCCGACTGTTCATACTCCTGCTTTTTTGCATTGTGTTTCATAAAATAGACCGGGAACTTCTTTGGAGCGCCAGTTTTTTGCTCCTTAATGAAATCTGGCTTTTCAAGAGCCTTTTCAAGAGAGGTAATCTCCTGTATTGGAGGCATCTGATTGCCTGTCTGACGGTTTCCTGAAGTAAAATAAAGTGTGCCCATTATAGCTATGATAACTGAAAGCAGAACAACCAGACCCATCAAAAGTTTTTCGTTTGATCTAACTACTTTCGTATTCAATTGTGAAACAGGTGCAGGAACAGGCTTGCCCTTTTTAACCGGTTTATCCAGAAATGCCCTGATTTTTTTGATATAAGTAGGCTTCGGCATGCTGGAACGATCCAGGATATTTCTCATTCCGATGAGATATTCAAGTTCAGTTCCCGCAATTGAAGTGGGTTCAATCATGATAGGTAAGATAGGGGTTTTTGAATTTTTCCCTATATTGATCTCGCTGGCAATATTGTCGGATTGAACCGATCTCGGCGACACAAACAGGATTATTTTTGATGCTTTTTTGAGGTTTTCAGTGATGGTCAGTGTCCATCTGTCCCCTCCTTCAATTCCTTCATCATACCAAAGGTTGTAACCTCGATCATGAAACATCTTGATATCTGAAAATACAATTTTACGATCAATGTCACAATGAGAATAGCTGATAAAAGTAAAACTTGCATCCCCTTCATAGGCTTTAAATGGAGGCATTATCTTCTTGATCACCACAACATTCATCTCCAGATCTATAGATTACTCTGTTCATTATAACATTCCGAGCAAAACTTTTCTTCTTAAATCATATCTCCACAATTTTGCCTGGATTCAGGATTATTTTAGGATCAAAAACTTCTTTTATACCTCTTGAAATTTTCATCCCTGTTGTCTTTATAGATTCTTTCAGATAAGGTATTTTTGCATAACCTATTCCATGCTCACCTGATACCTGTCCTCCAATTTCCCTTGTCCTGGAATAAAGACGTTCAAATACATCATTCAGGGTTTTCTTCCATGTTTTTTCATCCAGGTCATCTTTTAATACATAGATGTGGAGATTTCCATCACCTGCATGTCCAAAACTTCTTATCTGTACATTGTATTCCTTTGAGAGAGCATGAGAGAATTTTATGAATTCTGCAATTTTATCCCTTGGTACAACTACATCACATTCATCAAGTTCTGTAGTAGAAGCTTTGATTGCCTCTAAAAATGTACCTCTTGCAGACCATATAGATTCATTTCTTTCTGGAGTATTAGATATAAATACATCTATTGCACCCGCATCCAGACAGGTATGTGCAACCTTTTCATAGGCTTCCTCCAGCTCAGTTTTAGTATTGCCATCAAATGTCAATATTAAATAAGCGTCAGCTGTATTATGCGGGAATTTTTTACCAATATATTTTTCTGTATTCAGTATTGCTTCGCGTTCTGTAAACTCCAGAGCAGTTGGTATTATTTTTGATCTCAGTATTATTGGTACAGCTTCGATTGCTTTTTCAAGACTGGGGAAAGGAACCAGAAGTGAGATATTAAATTTTGGAACGGGGAATAGTTTTAAAATAGCTTTAGTAACGATGGCTAAAGTTCCTTCTGAGCCAATGATCAAATTTTTGATGCTGTAACCAGAACTGGTTTTGACTATTTTTCCGCCAAGACTGTCTATTTCTCCGTTTGGATAGACTATTTCCAAACCTAGAATATTTTCTCGTGTTACACCATATTTCATAGCACGCATACCACCAGCATTCGTATTAATATTCCCACCAATGGTTGCACTTTTTTCACCAGGATCAGGGGCATAAAAATAACCTGTTCCATCGAGATAAGAAATTATATCCATTAAAAGCACACCGGATTCTACCGTAAGAGTCATGTTACTATCATCCATCTCCAGGATATTATTCATCTTACATAAACTCATCATGATACCACCATGAATTGCAACAGCCGAACCGACCAGACCTGTCCCCTGCCCTCTGGGTGTTACCGGTATATTATTATCATTAGCATACTTCATTACCTTTGATACTTCTTCTGCAGTGTTTACTTCAAGGAGTACATCAGGATATAATTTTTTAGCAGCCAGTTCATCATGACTGAAATCTTCATTTATTTCATCACCAGTATAGACTTTACTTTTACCCAATATAGAAATCAAAGCATCTATATCTTTCTGAGTTATTTTACTGTATTTCATGATTTATGTCCTCCCGAACTATACAAGGGTCAACTGTTTCATGCGAAGCACTTTCATGAACTTGATATGCGTATAGGTGCCAGGTCTCGTATGGGGTACGAGTCCACCGAGAGACACAGGCACCGGTATTAATAATGCGACCCCATCATATGCGTATTTGTTATTAATTATTTGTTTTCTTTTTTATCATTTCTATCAATTGAGGTATTATCTCATATACATCACCGACTATTCCATAATGCGCTACATCAAAAATAGGTGCATTTTTATCGCTGTTTATTGCAATTATGGTGTCAGCATTACTCATTCCTGCTTTAAACTGTATTGCACCGGAAACCCCGCATGTAATAATTAGTTTAGGCTTAACGGTTCTTCCACTTAAACCGATCTGACGTATTGGATCCATTATCCCCTGCTCAATCAAAGGTCTTGAACTTCCCAACTCTGCATCCAGTAATTTTGCTAATTCATTTACAATTTCTAAATCTTCTTTTTTCTTAAACGCTCTTCCAACAGCAATAAGGATTTGTGCATCTTCTATATTTGCAGTTTTAGCTTTTGGTTTAATTTCAAGAATTTCTATATCTGAATTTAAATCTTTGACATCAATATCGGGACATATTACTTTAGCATTTTCTTTTTTACTTTTTTCTTCTGGCGGATCAAATACTTTATATCTCACAGTAGCAAACTGAGGCCTGTGATCAGGAGTCCTTATATGTGCCATTATATTTCCACCAAAAGCAGGTCTGATCTGATCCAGATCTGTGTTTGGCTGTACATCAAGTATTGTGCAGTCCGCAGTCAACCCTGTTTGAAATGAGGCAGCAACTCTTGGTGCTAATGATCTTCCGATATTAGTCGCTCCAACAAGAACACTTGATGGCTTTGTCTTATCAATAAAATCGCTGAAAACAAATTTATAAGGTTCAATTTTAAAGTTTTCCAACTCTTTATGATCATAAACATACAATTCATCAATACCCCATTCTAATATTTCATCTGCATATTGTTTTACTTTATACCCAACTAGTAAACAGTAAACAGGGTGATTTATTTTTGCAGCCATTTCTTTGGCCTTTCCGATCAGTTCATAAGATACAGGATGTATTCTACCCTCACTGTGCTCAATAAACACAGCAATCCCTGTCCATAAAGATTTATCAATATAAGGTCTGTCTGTTTCTACTATTTCAAATGCACCAACAGGACCTTTTTTTACACATATACTACACATTTTACAGGCAGCATTCACTGTGATCTTTCCATCTATATTTTCCAGTGCATTAAATGGACAGACCTCCAAGACTTTTTCTATATCATTTATTTTATTCTGATGTATTATTAATTTAGACATGTAAACACCTCCCCTGTTAAATAAATTTTAGTTCAGTTAATTTATCAACTATTTTACTTGATAGTTCATCACTTTTCCCTTCCCATATCTCATGTTCATCGTTAATGGGGGGAGGAAATATTTTTATAACCTGTGTAGGAGATCCTGTCAGACCATATTTTTTTTCATCTTTGTCCTGGAAATCATTAAGTTTATAAATTGGAATACTTTTGTTTCGCATTTCTAATTTCCTTCTAAAAGAAGGCAGTCTTGCCTGCCCTATTCCAGAATCTACGGTTATCAAGCACGGTAATTTTATTTTCAGGATCTCGGTAGTTTTATCCATATCAGTTTCAACTGTTACTGATGTTTCATCCAACTCTATAATATTTTTAATATACGCTGCATGAGGTATGTTAAGAAAGTTTGCAATTTCAGGACCAACCTGAGCTGTATCACCATCTGTTGTCTGCTTTCCGCATATTATTAAATCAGGTTTTGGAAGCTTTTTAATTCCCTGCGATAGTGTGAAAGCTGTTGCCAACACATCTGCTCCAGCAAATTTTCTATCAGATATCATAACACCTTCATCTACACCCATCATAAATGCTT
>DAOVTB010000278.1 GCA_030633305.1 Candidatus Muiribacteriota bacterium | reverse complement strand
GTCTGGTTCAACAGGCTTTTTAGCGGGTTCTATTTTTGGAGTTTCAACTTTAATTTCAATGTCTGGTTTAACAGGAGTTCTGTCTTCAATTTTTGGAATATCAAGAACAATTTTTCGTGGTGTTGTATCTACAGGTTCTTCTTTTTCAGTACCTTTTATCTCAGTACCTTTAATATCAGTTTTAGGCTTTGCTAAAACAATTTTTTTATCAGGAGGCATCGGGTGATATTTAAGATAAAATCCAATTCTATGCTTTGCAACTTTTAACATATGATAATCTTCAGAGGAAAGCATTTCTCTGCTATCAGGAACTTTAAGCAGTTTTTTGATATTTTTTCTTGCTTCTTTAAGCAGAGTACCATTTTTAAAATGGCTTTCTGGATTATCAGAAAACTTTTTCCATGAAGAAAGTTCTTTACCATATTTTTTAATAAAAGCAGAAGAACGATAGTAAAAAGAATTTTTCATGACTGAAAAAGGAATTTTTTCGCTCTGATAAATATTTTTACCACCAGATGCAATTCTGAAAAAATACTCTGCATTTCCAAAAAAAGGTTCTGGGATCAAATGCTCAAATTTGAAAGTAAATGTTTTTTCTGGTAATACAACAAAATTTCTATCATATCTGATATTAGTGGTTTTTTTTGAAAAAACAATTAAAAGATCGACAAAAGTATTCTTGCTGTTTAGAGGAATATTTGATTCATTAAGAAAACTAAAGGTCACTTTTAATATTTCGCCACCAACGAGTTTTTCATCTGATCGGATCATTGATTTTGAAGAACAAAAACAGTTTGTGCTTGCCAAAAGAAATAGCAAAAGGAAAATTTGAAACTTTTTCATTAAATGTAGAATCTCCCAGAATTAATTTATTAATTTAATTGCATCATCAACGTTGTTGACAATGTCAAAAACTTTATCGAGTTTTAAGATGGTAAAGATCTCAAAGATCTGGCTACTTGGATTTACAAAGATAATTTTACCTTTTTTTCTGTCAAGAATTTTAAAAAGGACCATAAGTACGCCAATACCAGCACTATCAATCCAGTTTAGATTTGTGAGATCCAGGATTGCATGTTTGATGTCATATTTTTCAACGTAAGAAACAGCTTTTTGTCTGAAATTAACGACTTCTTCACGAGCCAGCTTCTTGTAAAGCTGTACGATAGCTATTCCGTCTGTATATACTTTAAATGAAAAAAATTCGTTTTCTGTCACAGTGATACACCTTTTTCCTGAAATATTTCAATGCTGAATGTGGGAAATCCTGATTCAGTCTTCTGTATAATTCTATCAATAATATTAATTATATTCAACATATTTGTAAGTCCCCTGAGCGATTTGAAACTAAAACCAGGTATATTCTTTGTCACAATTACAGCAGTATAATTTTGATCCAAATGTACCGTCAGCATTCTTTTTTATGATTCTTTCCTGTAACGAGTCACAGTGTAAACAAAGTCTTTTTCCTAGTTTATATCCTGGTTCAAGGCCTGGTAAATACATTTGGTTTTCCATAATAGTCTCCAGTTTTTATTTAAAAATTAGTTAGTTGATGGCTATATCGGTAAATGTTGTATATTGATTAACAAAAAAAATGTATTGATTCAATATTTAGACTTTTTTTGATTTCATTAGCATTACTTTGTAATGGTTTAGGACTTATAGACTTATGATATAATAATGAAAAAGAACTAGGTTTTCAATTGATATGGGTTAATAAGTATGCGGATTTCAATCACAACAAAAATTATAATTACTCTTGTAGTAAGTATTACAGCTGTATCGATTATTTTGGGAATTTTTACCTATAATGCTCAAACCAAATCCTTGATGGTAGATATGAACCTAAGGATGAACAGGGTTTTAGATCGTTTGTGCAGATTGCTTGTTTACCCGCTGTGGAACATTAATTTTGATGAAGTAAAAAAATCAATAGTTCTTGAAATGGAAGAAAAGCATATCATTTCAATTATTGTTAGAGATAATCATGAAAAAATTATCCAGGGTATTTGTCGCGATGAAAAATGGAAAGTGATTGATTGTGAATCAGTGAAAAACCTAGATAATCATGAAAAATCATTGAGAATTAAAGTTATCAGGAAACAAATATTTAAGGACTCGAATTTTTTAGGGACTGTTGAATTACATCTTACAGAACATTTCATCAATCAGAAGATTTTTGATGAAATGTTAACAATAATATTGAGACTACTTGTATTAACAATGATTACTGTAATCGTTGTTTTTTTGACATTGCGTAAAACAATATTGAGTCCATTGATTAAAATGCACGATCTGGTAATAAAATTGGCTGATCATGATCTTGATGCAAAAGTAATAATAGATTCTGAGGATGAGATTGGTGAAATGGCAAGAAGTCTTAACATAATGTCACAGACCATCCAGGATTATGAATATGATCTTAAATCCCAGAAGAGAAGGCTTATAGAGATGATAAAGAAGATAGAGGAACAAAATCTTGTTTTACAGAAACTGGATAAAATGAAGGATGATTTTCTGGTAAACACTTCCAGAGAATTGAGAAAACCTCTTCAGGATATTATTGATCTATCAGAGTCACTCTCCATTATCTGTAAGCAAAAATTAAATAATAAAAATAGTCACAATTTGAAGATGATCACATCAACTGGTAAAAGACTGGCATTACATGTTGATGATATTATGGATATGACGAATATCAAAAATCATGAGATTAGACTGGAATACAAGCCTGTAGATATAAAGTCTTTGGTAGATCTTATTTTTGAACTGAATATGTCGCTTATTCAAGGAAAAGAAATAAAACTGATTAATAAAATACGGGGTAAGATTCCATTTGCTTTTGCAGATGAACACAGAGTTCAACAGGTATTACAAAATCTATTGAATCTATCTTTACGTTGTACTTCTAAGGGATGCGTGAGTATTTCTGCAATGCTCTGTGGCGATAAAATCCGGATATTTGTAGAAGATACTGGTGCAGGAATAGAACCTGATATTCTTTTGAAAATATTCAGTGCCTGGGAAAATGTTGATGCTAATTTTTATTGTACTGAAAGTAGGATTGGAATGGGATTACCAATTGCTAAAAAAATTGTTGAACTTCATGGAGGTGAGCTTTCTGTTGAATCCAATCCAGGTATCGGTACTTTGATAAATTTTACTTTGCCGTGGTGTAGTGAAAAAACAGGAGTTATTCCAGGAATTAATGTTAAAAATAATATTCAAGAAGAAATAAATATTGAAGAAAAGTACCAGTTACTTGATAATAGGATGACTGTTCTTATTGTTGATGATGATCCGGTGATTTTACAAGTTGCCGGTAGTTATATTAACCACAATGATTATAATGTACTTAAAGCAGTTGATGGTATTGAAGCAATTAATCTTATCAATCAACATGAAATAAATATTGTTCTAATTGATGTTGTTATGCCGAAGACTAACGGAATTCAATTGTGTAAAGAAATCAGGGGATTATATGATTCTGCACAGCTTCCTGTTATATTGATGGCTTCAAAGTATTATGGCGAACAGCTTGTTGAAGGTTTGGTCTCGGGTGCTAATGATTATTTGACGAAACCATTTTCAGAAAATGAATTGATGACCAGGATTCGGACACATCTGTATCTTTCTGAAACTAATAAAGCATATACACGGTTTGTTCCCAGAGAATTTCTGAATGTTCTTGGAAAAGATAGTATTGTTGATGTTCGGCTTGGCGATCATATTAGAAAAAAAATGACTATTTTATTTTCTGATGTTCGTGACTTTACATCACTTTCTGAGACACTTACCCCTGAAGAAAATTTTAATCTTATAAATGCACTTCTTAAAAGAATTGGACCAATTATTAGGGAAAATGGGGGATTTATTGATAAATACATTGGTGATTCTATTATGGCATTGTTTCCTGATTCCCCTCTTGACGCTTTGAACTGCTCAATTGCAATGAAAAAAGAACTTGAATTATATAACGTCCATCGAAAAAAATCCGGGTATAAAAAGATCGATATTGGAATTGGAATTCATACTGGATTTTTGATGCTGGGAACTATTGGTGAATCTAAAAGGATGGAAGGTACGGTTATTTCAGATGCGGTGAATCTATCTTCCCGACTTGAAGGATTGACCAAAATATATGGTGCTTCAGTAATTCTAAGTCAGGAAACTCTCAATGAGATCAAAGATGTGGGGGAATTTCAATTCAGGTTTTTAGGAATGGTTAATGTAAAGGGAAAGAGTCGAACAGTCCTGGTATATGAACTTCTTGACGGTGAAAATGATGATGCGTACGAATTAAAACTAAAGACATTGGAATCATTTAAAAAAGGGATAAATAAGTTTTTTCTGGAAGAGTTTTCTGAGGCTATCGAGTGTTTTAAGCAGATACAATTGATTAATCCACAGGATGTTATAGTATCCAGATATATTTCAAGATGTGAATATTATATCAGTAATGGAGTTCCGGATGATTGGGACTCTGCTGAAATCTTAGAAATAAAATAAATATTCCAAATAATCGCTCAGCTCAGGTTCAGTTTAAAATTATCAAATGCTTCCTGCTGGGTATCAACAATAGGGATAAAAGATGCAAATCCGGTAAGGTCAAAAATTTCTCTAATAGCATGATCCATTTTAAATAAAACAAGGTGACCGTTGCTTTTTTTTATACGTTTTGCAGTCATGAGAAAAACTCTTAATCCTGAACTACTGATATATTTTAAAGAAGAAAGGTCAAAAGCAAGTTTGATATCACCGTTTTTGATTAATTCAGAAATTATTGATTCAAGTTCAATACCTGTTTCCAGCTGTCCATCTATTTTTATAAGTACGATGTCATCTTTTTTTTCAAATCCTATTTCCATGATTAACTCCAGCTTTATGGATGTTTTCTTATATATTTTTTCAT
>DAOVTB010000186.1 GCA_030633305.1 Candidatus Muiribacteriota bacterium | reverse complement strand
TGTTGATTACAGTCTTAATGTACCACTTAAAGTCGATGTAAAAGAAGGTCCAAACTGGAAAGAAATGACTGGAATCTAAAAAACAAAAATTAACCACAGAGGGCACGAAGAAAAATATTAATATCAAATACTAATATAGATGCGGTTATATGGAGTTTTTGTAAACCTGAAATTATCTAACTACACTGTCATTCTGCGGCTTGACCGCAGAATCTATTTCAATTGTTGATATCGGAAGATGGATCCTGCGTCCTAAGCTCGCAGGGTGACGAGTGGAATGTGATACAGTCTGCAGACCCGTTCCCTACATATGGAATTTGATAATCAAAAAAAATAAGCTACTGCATAATAAATAGGAATTGCAGTGAAAGCTCCGCCAAGGAGTGACAGGTCAAAATTATATTCCATATTAAATATACTGCTGCATTGAATAGTAAAGAACAGAATAGATATCTGCGTCATGAATACAGCTGCAAGTGTAATTGAAAACAAGAGTATATTTGATATTATGAATTCCATACTCAGCGTTCCGCTACTTAGATTAAAAAAGAAAACTGAGAATTTAAGATTGATTATAATAACGGCTAATGT
The DNA here is from genome assembly GCA_030633305.1 of Candidatus Muiribacteriota bacterium. Classification (GTDB taxonomy): domain Bacteria; phylum Muiribacteriota; class DAOVTB01; order DAOVTB01; family DAOVTB01; genus DAOVTB01. The sequence continues at coordinate 8,731 of DAOVTB010000186.1, read as the reverse complement.
GATAAGAGCAAGAAAATTGTATAGTACTTTTTTCTTTAAAGAACTTGTAAGAGTAGGGGAAAGTTTGAAAAAATTGTCTGATAATTCAAGTTCTCCACCACAGAAATTACAGAATACTGAATTAGATGCATTATTTTTGCCGCATTTAATACATTTCAATTCATCAAGATCTATGCTGATGGCCTGGATCTTATTAATGTTATTTAGTTTTAATGTTTTTGTGACACCCATGCCTGTCTCCTTATAGAATTCTGGAAGTTAAAATACCCATAACATAACTAATAATTATAGCCATGGGAGTTATGATATGCCAAGCAGAACCACGTGTTGCTTCCTGCTGAATTTGTGGGTATGGAGTGATTAAATCTTTTTTTGCAGAAACTTTAGTATTGCTTAATGCAAGATTTCCACCGCATTTTTCACAAAAGATGCCACCCTTATTATCCAACCAACCGCATTTTGTGCATACTTTGGCACCAAAAGCTATATCATTAACGATTTTATGTCTTTTTGCAGTATCGCGATTTCTTATGAAAATATTTCCGCAAAGAGAGCAGAATTTTGTATCATTTGTATTCTCTGTATTACAACGAGGACATTTCATAAATTTTTCCTTTCTTTAAACCTGGTGTATTACATATCATTTTGGATTTCATCCATAATCTTTGCATACTGTTTTTTCAGGTGATTTTTATCATAATTTGAATTTGTTTTTTTTATTTCTGGAGCATTATTAACTAGATATGGAGTTATAAAAATAACCAGTTCTTTGTTTTCAGGATCATCAACGGATTTGTGGTCGAACAGTTTTCCAATAACTGGAATTTTGTTGAAAAAAGGAACAGTCTTTTTATTTACATCACGCTGTTTTGATATAAGACCACCCATAATAACTGTTTCCCCATCCTTAATTCTTACAATTGTATCAATGGAATTAGATGTAGATTCATATCTGAATGTCGAATCAAGACCGCTTACTTTAAGTCCTGGAGCATCTTTGCTGATATTCAGTTTTAAAGTGATTTCAGCGTCCTCATGAATTATGGGTTCAACATCAAGTTTGATACCATAATTAATTGTCTGCCAGTCATATGTAATTTCAATTACTGGTTGACCCTGAGCATTTGTTGCAGTAATTGGTTTGGCATATTGAACTGGTTTTGCACTTACTATATTAATAGATGCTTTTTCGCCATCAAGAGTTCTAACACTCGGACTGGCAATTGTTTTTGTCATATCCTGTGTTTCCAGGAAATCCAATGTAGCTGAAAGAACAAGTTTATCAGTGCTTACTGCAGTTCCACCGCGATTTATAAGTTTTGCTTTAAAATGTTGAAATATTTTTGGATCGATTATCTTGTCATAATCTGAATCATTTGCTCCAGTAGGGTTAAAATCTATATCCAATCCAAGTTTTTGCGAGATTTTTCTAGATACTTCCATCATCCTTACTGAAATAATAACCTGTTTACGTTTTATATCCAGCTGCGAAATAAGCATTTTGATACTTGCCAGATTTTCTGGAGTTTCAAATGCCATTATCCCGGATATCCTGGTAGATTCCTTGATTCCTTTTCCTTCTCTTGATATAACAACCAGGTCTTTGGGATTAATTTTGTCCATGAAACCTGGGGTTTTACCAATGATGTCTATAATATAGGTTGGATCAACATTAGTGATCGGAAAAAAGGTGTGTGATTTTTTTTCTTCATTATATGAAGAATTAATAAACCGGTCTTTTGACATGATTATATATGTTGTAGGATTAAATTTTGAATAAGTTACATCAAACATCTTTAGAATCAGCTTGAAAGCATTCCAAAGTTTCATTTCCTGAATATACAGGTTGACTTTTTTCTCGCTGATATCTGCGACGGAATCATCCATTATCACGTTTATCTTCATCATTTTTCCCATTGTTTCGATAACATCTTTAAATGAGAAATCCTTAAAACTTGTATTGAAAAGTTTTTCTTCTCTGGCGAAGGCTTCAGTTACAACTTTTTCCTCAACTTCAATGATTTTGATAAAATCTTCCTTCATCTCATATGTATAACCAGTGTCTTTGAGGACTTCAGTGAGTGATTCTTCAAAAGTGTGATTTTTCAATTCAATATTGATTTTCAGTTTCATTGAATCTGGAATAAGTATATTTACACCTGCTTCCTGTGCAAGGACCAGGAGAATATCGCGCATAGATTCTTTTTTGAACTTCAAACTGAATCTTTTTGTTCCCATTATATTATTCCGGCATTTTTCGATTTTAGAATTGATTACAGGATTTCCTGGATCATATTTCATCGCTTTTCTGAACTGACTTAAAGCGGAAGAAAATTTTCTAGCCCGAAATTCCATCATTCCTTTGTCAAAATAAAGCTGGGCATTTTTTTTCTCACCTTGTTTTTTCTTTAGTAAATCGAGTATTTGATGAGCTTTTTTATTTCCAGGCTCCAATTGTAAAATTTTTTCAAATTCCTTAACAGCTGTACGAAATTCCAGCTCATCGTAAATTTTCACATGTCCATCTGATGGGGAAGGACTGGAAAAACCACTCAGAAATATGATTCCTGAGGCGCATAGTAAGAGTAGTAAAAAATGACGCAATGATACTTTCAAAGTAAACCTCCTGCGAATAAAGTAGAATCTTTCAATTCATTTATCGGTAGTAGTAATGAAATAATAAGTAAATTATGGTAATATTTTTTATAGTACATAAAATTATAAAAAAAATTGAATCGGATGGTGAATTCATGAATAATTTTTTTAGATCGTTAATGGCTATATTTACGGTAGTTTCGGTAATATGTTTTACTTCTGGCTGTTGTGGACAGGAGAGTAAAAAAAAATCAGTGATTATTCTAAAAAAACCTGGTTCTGTGGATACGCTATCTGTTGCGAAAAAAATTGAAGTCGTTTCTGAATCAAGGAATGTAGTGAAGAAAATAGTTCAGTCTAAAAAGGTTTTATCCGGAGAAATGAGCTCAGTATCCGAAAAAGTGAGTCCAGATCTGTCTAATGTTGATCTTGAATCACTGAAATATGTTGATTACGATAAGTATCTTGAATTAAAGAATAAGTTTAAAACCAGGATTAATACAAATAGTGGAATGACTGGAAAAATGAAAGGAAAATTTCAACAGAATGTCAAAGCTTTGTTTGCTGATGTAAAAAATGCAATTAAAAATGATGGTGAAAAATCTTTAGAAAGATATTCAAAAAGACTTAATACTGCAATTATACGCTTTTTGAGTCGTAATAAAATGAATGAAGTTGAAGTTAAGGAAACAGGTAAATTCATAAGGGTGTGTCTGCTAACATCATTTGTCAGTGAATCTGAGAAAAAATGGTCGAAGAACTTTCTAACTGAAATATCCAATCTTGTTCAACAAGATAATTCGATATCTACGAGTGGCAAATCTATTATTGAATCATTAAGTGATAAATGAAACCAGGGAATATCGATTATAGCTGGAAAATATTCTGTCCATTAGTGATATTTATAATACTATTGATATCATTTTATTTCATTCCAATATCTCCTCCTGCTGAGATAAGCTGGTCACGTGGATTATGGGGAGATGAAGGTAATTTGCTGCATAATGTCCGTAATTTTCATCTTGAAGATAAATTTGTTACTGACTCCTGCAATTTTTTTACACTAAGTCCATTGTATTTTATTCTGAATTTTTCAGCCTCTCATTTGATTCCAATGAAAATATGGTGTTTCAGATTATTTAATTCTTTGATTGGGGTTATCTTTCTGGGTATTTTTTCATATTATATTATGAAAAAAAATGTATTTTATGCTTTAACGCTATTTTCATTAATGTTGAGTAATCTATTTATATTTTTTTATTTCAAAAGTGCTCTTGCTGAAACAATAATGCTTTCCATGCTGTTTATATCTATCATTACTTATCTATCTGACCGATACAAAATTTCAGCATTTTTCTTTGTACTTTCCTTCATGGGAAAAATTTTTGCTATATGTTTTCTGCCAATATTTCTGTTGTATGATTTTTATATCAGTGGTTACAGAATTTCCCGTAATCTAGTAGTTTTTATAATATCGATTATAATAATCATGCTGGTAATTTATCTTCCATTTGTATACAGTTTTAAAAGCATGATCATGCAGAAGGATAATCTACCTCGAGAAATAACCAAGCAGGTTCCAAAATCGTTTGATAGTGTGAAAGTTAATATACTTACCAGTTTACATAATCGTATTTTTACGAAAAATATATTTCTTTTCGGAGTTATTCTGATTCTGATGCTGTTTTCAGGTAAGATTGGAAAAATTGAATTATTTGGTTATTTCTGGCTGTTGTCAGTTTCATTATTTCTAGCTCCACAAGTATATAGACCAATCAGATATTATTTAAATCTTCTTTTTCCGATGTGTTTAATACCATTATCCTTTCTTTTTACTCCAGAAGAAGAAAAGAAATATTTAATCCCTTTTTTATTAAAATTCTTTCTTAGTTTTGTTTTTCTGGCCTCTGTTTTTCAGGTTATTAAGTTTAAGCATGAAGGATATGCACTTTTTACTGTAACATCTGTCATAGTAATTTTGTTATTCTGGATATTTAAAGAGGGTGGTCGTTTTCAAATAAAACAATCCACGTTGAGGGTTTTAGTAATTATTATTCTTATTTTTCAACTTGGAACAAATCTTTTTTTTCTCGTAAAGTATTCTAGACATAAACGTAATGCCTATTATTCTCTTACTGATAAAATTAACAGTTTTCCTGATAAATCAATAATTTTAGGTGGGAATTTGGCTACTCAGACAGCTTTTGACAGCAATAAAACAATTCTTTATACACGAAGAAAAGATCATTTTATTAAATTTTGTAGAAAATTTGATGATAGGAACATCTATTTTATAAAGGAAATTGATTTTGGAGATGGTTGGTTCGATGAGGAAAAATACGAGAAAGTATATGAAAATAGTGTTTCTATCCATCCCATTGGTATTTTTCGTATATTGGGGTCAAACCAGTAGACACCTGACAAAATGACCATCTGATACTTCTTTTAAAACTGGTTTTTTTTCCGGGCAATCTTTTGCTTTCATAAAACATCGCGAGCAGAATGAACATCCATTTGGGTATTTGGGGCTATTTTCATTTTCTTCTTCAAGATAGATCTTTTCTTTCTTACGAGTCGTATATAACGAAGTTGCTGCACTGATCAATGCTCTTGTATACGGATGTTGAGGATTATTATATAGTTCGTTACTTTTAGCTATTTCTACAATCTTTCCCCTGTACATTACTGCAACTCTATCCGCAAAATTTTCAATTATTGACAGGTCATGTGAAATAAAAATGATGCTGATTCCCAGGTCCTTCTGTAGAGTTTTAAAAAGGTTCAGGATTTTTACCTGAACGGTAACGTCCAAAGAACTTACAGGTTCATCGGCGATCAAAATGGAGGGTTTAGATGCAATGGCTCTTGCTATTCCAATCCGTTGTCGCTGACCGTTAGAGAGTTCATGAGGATATCTCCTTATAAACTCTCCACTCAATTCAACTTTTTCTAATAATTTAATAATAATGGAATTTCTTTCAGATTTACTTCCAATACTAAATGAGTCCAGAGGTTCGCGGATTATATCTCCAACTGTGAATCGGGGATTAAGTGAAGCAAGTGGGTCTTGAAAAATAAATTGTATCATTTTCCTGTATCGAAAAAGTCGTGATTCAGATAAAAATGTGATATCTTTTTTTTTATACAACATCTGTCCTTCATCTGGACGATATAATCTAACGATTGTCTTTCCGAGGGTTGTTTTTCCACATCCACTTTCACCCACAATTCCTAGGGTTTCTCCTTCAATAAGGTCAAGTGAAACATTATCTAAAGCACAGATGGATCTGGATTTAAAATCGAAGAAACTTTTTTTAATATGGAAAGTTTTCTTAATGTTTTTTATTTGTAAAATACAGCTCATCTGGATTCCTTTTCAAATAAAAAACATCTTACCTCATGGTCTGAATCAAGGTGAAATAATCCTGGTTTATTTGTTTTGCATTTTCCGAGTGCCTGACTACATCGATTAAAATATTTACAACCCAGAAGATCAGATTTTTTTTCCTTGTTTTCATTGAGACTAATTTTTCCTCTTGATGAATTCAGCAGTTCAAGAGTATATGGATGAGAAGCCGAGTTCAAAAGCTTATTTACAGATATTTTTTCCATGACCAGACCGCTGAACATAATGACAACTCGTTTACAGATTTTAGCCATGATTCCAAGATTATGTGTGATGAGTATAATAGAACATCCTGGATCTTTAGATAAATTTTGAAATAATCGCAGTATCTGAGCCTGAATCGTTACGTCTAATGCAGTAGTTGGTTCATCTGCAATAATGATTTCTGGTTCGGCGGCAATTGCCATTGCAATTATTAATCTCTGGCGAAGTCCACCAGACAATTGATTTGGATATTGTGTCATTCGGCATACAGGATCCGGTATGCCAACATTTTTTAAAAGTGCGAGACTTCGTTTGTAGGCTTCTGATTTTGTGCAATTTCTGTAATTACGGATTACATCGATTAGCTGTTGCCCTATACAAAATACGGGATTCAATGAATTCATTAATTCCTGAAAGATGATAGCTATTTTTTTTCCTCTAACTGTCTGTAGAGTTTTCAATCCTGATTTTAGTAGATCTTCGCCATGAAAAATAATTTTGCCAGAATCTATGATCCCCGGAGGTGTATCAATCAAATTTAGTACAGCGTGTGCTGTAACAGTTTTTCCAGAACCACTTTCTCCAACTATTCCAAGAATCTCTCCTTTTTCAAGGCCTATACTGATATCTTCCAATGCGGTTGTAGTTCCGCTTGAGTGTTTGAATCGAATTCCCAGATTTTCAATTTCAAGTATTTTTTCCATAACAGTTACTTTTTTATTAACATTTTTTTTTCAGGATTAAATGCAAAATTTAACTTCTCTATAAATATATTTAAAGAAACAAAGAGTATTGCAAGCATGATACATGGAAAAAATGCCATCCACCATGCTCCATCACCACTGATTATCTGATCCCAACTTTCAGCAATAAGTGTTCCCCAACTTGGTGTAGGTGGTTTAATACCTAATCCAAGAAAGCTGAGTGATACTTCCATAAGGATTGAAAACGAGAAGGTTACAAGGATCAAAATCAGGAATATTTCAGTTAGGTTAGGAATCAGATGCTTAATAAATATCTGCCAGGATTTTCTCCCCATGATTTGAGCGGCTTGTACAAATTCCATTGAAATGAAGTATTTGCACCAGTTTCCAATCGCATTAGCAACGTAACCCCATCTTGAAATCACTATTGCGATTATTACATTCTCAAGTGATCTTCCGTTGAGCGTTATTACTATAATCAGAAGGAGAAACGGGGGGAGTGTATTAAAAATGCTGATAATTAATCTGAAAACAGTAGCAATTATAGAATCCCAGGCAATGATAAAACCAATAAAAAATCCTATAATCATTGAAAAAAAAGTAGAGTAAAAACCCACTTTCATAATTGCCCTTGTTCCGTATATTACCCTTGCAAATACATCTCTTCCAATTTGATCAGTTCCGAAAAAATGTTTTTTTCCAGGTGGAGATGAAAAACATTTGATATCACGTTTATTTTCATCATATGGATTTATTGGATAAATAGCCCATTTATAATTTTCTGTTCCTGGATTACTATTGAATGCAGGAAATTTTAAAGATCCGTCTTTGGATTTTGCGATTATTGGATTTACCCCGGAAATCAATGGTGCAAAAATCGCTAATGCCAGGAAGAAAAATAATGTAAGTGCAGAAAAAATAAAAAGATAATCTTTCCGCAGTTTATTTAAACAATTGGAATAATGTAAGGTATAAAAATTTTCCATTTGACAAAAGCCCCTTAGGTAATAGAATTTACCATAATTCCACCTTTTATATCAAGTTTAAAAACATCACACAAAGGCACAAAGAAAAGATAAAATTCACCACGAAAATTTTAATACCGGTGCCTGTGTCTCTCGTTGGACTCGTACCCCATATGAGACCTGGCACCTACGCGTATCATACTCATGAAAGTGTTTCGCGTGAAACCGTTGACCCCTGCGCCAGATAAGTTGTTTCCACCAAATATTGTATAGAAGTATGTTGTGATATAGTCTGGCCAAAATAAAATAAGAAATCGCTTATGAAATATTCGAGTTAATTATGTTAGAATAGGTTGAATTCTTTAATTGGAGTACCATATGAATAAAAAATCAATATTTTTAATAATAATATTTATGATAATATTTTCATTTAATCTTCATAGTGAAGTTAAAAAATCAACTGACAAGAAAGATATGACAGATATTGTAATGCAGAAAATTGCATTTGCTCCATTTACAGGAGAATTTACTTTAAGCGGAGAAACAGTATACCTTAAACAATATGATGTTTATATTGAAAATCTGAGAGGGCGGGTAAAATATGACCTTGGGAAATTTATTGCAGATGGGATTACATTTCAGTTTATAAATTATACTTTCAAAGTGACTGGAGAAGTTTTTCCAGAATTCAAGTTCAAGGTAAAGTGTGATGAAGAACTCCCTGTTGTTGATATCAGTAAACGTTTGATTCGAAACAAAAAGGTTCGATCAATAACAGATGTGTTACTTCTTGGGGGAAAATGTTTACTGGGTGAATTTTCGGTCCGGGGAACTTTAAAAACCTGGAAAGTACATGG
>DAOVTB010000307.1 GCA_030633305.1 Candidatus Muiribacteriota bacterium | reverse complement strand
CTTAAATAGCATATCACCACTTTCACGAGATTCAGAAGTATTATCAAGGGGTCTGAAAAATATCACTGTCTGACCATTTTCAAAATTACTGTACTCAAATGAATCGCTGAAACAATAGTTTAATCGATTATTTCTTAAAAAAGTTCGCCAGTAATTATAAAATTCTACACTTTCATCAAAATTATCCTGCTGTACAATAAACTGTATTGCTGAAAGAATGTAAGGATTATTCCCCGATTTCTGGAGAAAATATTTTATATTCCGTATACATTCATTAAACGTTCCTGCAGATCTGATTTTTTCATATACTTGTGAAGTACAGGCATCTACAGAAAAACTTATTTTAAGACCTCCAGGAAAATCTCCTGCCACTTTAATAAGTTGATTTGTTACACTACTATTCATAAGTAATGCATTAGTATGTAATCCAAGTCTTTTAAAAATCGTAAACTTTCGATTGTAATAAGATAAAAGTTCCAGAATTTCAATAAAATCTGGATGTACCATTGATTCACCAAACCAAAATGGAGTGACCTCGTTTAAAGTAATTCTTTTTTCTACAAGTTCATCAAGAATTTTTCTAATAAGATCTAATGACATAAATCCGCGTCGGAGCATTTTAGGTTTTCCAATTTCTATATAGGAAACCGGCAGATCAGATACTGGATCTTTTGCAAGCGGATGCTCTGTGGATGTATGCCATTCATATTTATCATTCTTGCATGTAAGATATGCAAATCTATATTTTCCTGTAGCAATTTCAAATTCCTGACTCCAGCCAGATGAAGTCTTAAACATCTCAATATTCTTTACAGTAGGCTTTGAAAGATTATAAGAATCCTCAAGTATTCCCCAATAATTGAAGTCACCGACCAGATATACCTGATCAAAGTCTTTACTTGTTTTAAAATCAAACGAAACTTGATGTTTTAAGTTATCTGCCCATATCCTGTGAGGTGTATCGATATTCAAAAGTTTTCTTGAATTACCAGAAAGGCACATGCTGCAATTCAGATTACAGTAATCTGTCAGCTCAAGCTGTAACCAGCAGTATGAATAATCAATGCCTTTTCTTATCATAATCCATTCTTTTTTCTCTGCGTCCTCAGCGCTCTCTGCGCGAGAATCTTTCTTTAAACTTCAAGGTCGGTAAATGCAAATTTCCCAACATCAAACAATCCACAATCAGTAATTTTTAGTTCTGGAATAACAGGAAGTGCTAAAAATGACAGAGTAATAAATGGATTCTTAAGTACTGAACCCATTTCCTCAAGTATTGATTTAAACTCTTCCAATTTTTTATTCACTTCAGTGATATTCTGCTGAGTCATCAGGCCTGCAATTTCAAGTTTAATATGATTGACCACTTTTCCATCAATCACGATTACAAGGCCTCCACCAATTTCTTTGAGAAAATTTCCAGCCACAGCCATATCGGAATCATGTGTACCTACAATAAGAAGATTATGAGAATCATGTGCGACTGTTGATGCGATAGCACCCTTTTTAAAACCAAAACCATGTACAAAACAATTGGCAATATTGGAGTTTTTACCATATCTTTCAACTACTGAAATCTTCAACAGATCACGAGATATATCTTGTTTCAATTTCCCCGAATCTGTTTCCATATCAAACTCCAGTTTTTCAGTCAATATCTGATCTTCTATTATTCCTATCACTCTGATTCTGGTTTCTGATTTTTCAATTTTAACTTCAAAGTCTTTCTCCTGAAGATCTTTTTTTAGAACAACAGTGTTTAGAAGCTCATCTGGAATTTGTTCAATTTGGTCTTCAAACATAAATTTCCCATTATCAACTGCAAGTTTACCACTCTTGTAAACTTTATTTATTGTGAGATTTCTAATATCTGATACGAGTAATAAATCTGCTATATATCCAGGGGCAATCGCACCAAGTTTTGGAAGTGAAAAATATTTTGCACTATTAATACTTGCCATCCTGACGGCCCTGGAAATATCACCCTGTTCATCAATAATTTTTCTCACCATATAGTCAATATGACCATATTTTTCAATCTCATCTGGATGACGATCATCAGTAGCCAGCAACAAATATGGACTATTGTACCTATTGATCATTGGCATAAGTGCATCAAGATTTTTTGTGGCTGAACCTTCTCTTATCATAATAGACATACCTTGTCTCAACTTTTCACGAGCTTCATTTGCACATGTACACTCATGATCTGAAGTTATTCCAGCAACTACATAAGCAGAAAGATCCTTGTCATGTAATAACGGGGCATGTCCATCTATACGCCTGTCCCTGAATAATTCAATTTTTTCAAGTACCGAAGGATCCTTGAAAATAACACCTGGAAAATTCATTAGTTCGGCCAATCCAAGTACACCTTCATGATCCAGATATTTTTTCATTTCTTTAATTGAGAATTCTCCACCACAGGTCTCAAATGGTGTTGCTGGAACACAGGAAGGTAACATAACAAAAATGTTTAGAGGAACTCTTTTAGCAGCATCAAGAATATAATCAACACCAGCACACCCACATACATTTGCAATCTCATGAGGATCAGCAACTATTGTTGTTGTTCCGCATTTAAGAACTGCCTTGGCAAATTGTGCAGGTGAAAGCATCGAACTTTCTATATGGACATGTGAATCTATGAATCCCGGAAGCACATAATAATCACTAGCATCTTCTTCTACTTCACCTTCATAATCATTTCCCATTCCAACAATATATCCATCTTGAATAGCTATATCCGTTCTATAAAACTCACCTGATATTACATTCAGTAAAATTCCATTCTTTAAAACAAGTTCTGCTTTTTTATTACCGCTTGCAATTTCAATCGCTTTCTCAATATTCAGCTTCTCCATAAGTTCCCCTTATAATATATCCTTCAATATTTCCAGTAATTCTTCCTCTTCCATCAAACGAATTTTCAGAGTATTCGCTTTATCAAGTTTTGAACCAGCCTCTTTTCCAACAATTACAATATCTGTCTTTTTACTCACTGAGTTCTGCGCTTTGGCTCCAAGCTTAGAAAGTATATCTTTCAATTCAGATCGCTTATAGCTTTCAAAAGATCCTGTGATAACTATTTTCAAACCAGAGAACAGGTTATCTTCAACAGGACCGTATAATGAATTTTCAATATTCATCGCTCTGGAAAGATTCTTCAGTCGTGCAATATTTTTTGAATCGCAAAAATATTTTCTTAAATATTTAGCAGTTATTGGGCCTATATCATCAATTTTTAAAAACTCTTCTTCACCATTCTCTTTTTCAGCAAAAGCCATTATCTCCACAAGGTCATTAAATTCCTCACAAATTACTTTTGCCGTGCCTGTTCCGACTCCATCAATACTAAGGCTCCTCAAAAAAACATACAGTTCAACTTTTTTTTTCTTTTCATTTATTGAATCTAAAAGTAATGAAATTGATTTTTCAGCAAATCCTTCTACATCAATAAATGAAAAAGCATTTAGATAAATGATATCTTCAATATCAGATATCTTGTCATTCCTGTATAACTTCTCGACTATTGCACCACCAAATCCCTTAATATCCAGACCTGATTTCCCAACAAAATACTG
>DAOVTB010000277.1 GCA_030633305.1 Candidatus Muiribacteriota bacterium | reverse complement strand
CTGTTTTATTTCATTATTATTAACCAGATAAATTCTGCTATCACCTACCCAGGCATAATGAAAACAATTATTTCTAAATATACCTACAAGTACAGTGGCACCCATTCCATAATGATCAGGGCTTTCTTTCCCTTTATTAATTACAAGATAATTTGAATACATTATTGCTTGGCGCAAAACATCTTCAATGTCCCCATTTTCAGCATTCCTATTTATGTATTCGATTACAGATTTAGATGTCATTTCAGAAGCAACTTCACCGGCATTATGTCCACCCATTCCATCTGAAAGAACCGCAATATGATTTACATCATCAATCAGGAAATAATCTTCATTTCCTTTCCTTTTACGTCCTGTATCTGTTAATCCAATATATTCAAATTTCATTTTTTAGCCTTTTCAATTGTCAAATATGGAGAATCAGGGAATTTCGCATTAAGTATCTTGAATATTTTTTCAGCAGCTCCGTCTTTACCCATCTTATGATATATACTACCTAAAATTGAATATGCCTCATCAAGCCGATCAAAAAGAAATGCTTTTTCAATAGTATATTCGAGAAGTTTCATAATGATTTTTCCAATTTCCATTTTTTTCCGACTGTTCATCAATAAGCTAAGATTTTTTCCGCTTACAGAAATCTCAAGTTTACTTATTTTTTTGTAATTATCATTCAACATCCTGCCAGCCGAAATGCTGGTAACATAAATAAACTCATCCCGTCTGAATTCTATTCCGCGCAAAATTGTTTCTATATATTCCTTATAAAATTTCTGACTGTATTTATTCTTCACTTCGCTTTTCATACAATCCAGCTGCTTCATGAGCAAATAATAAATTTCCTCTCCATATTTTTTGCGAATAGAATAGTTTGATTCAGAAACTTTAAAATAGAAATCAACAATATTGGTATAATATTTTCTTGCTTTGGGAAATTCATTCATTTCTTCATAAACTCGGGCAATATCCTTCATATTTTCAATCCGATAATCACCATTGTTATCAAGCTCTAAATCACTTTGCAACATTTTATTTGCATAAAGAAGAGTTTTAAGAACATTTTCATAATCATTTCCTATTTCAAAAATATCTGCTAATGTTGACATTTCCTCAATTTTCTGCGCCAGATAAACAATTCTGTCTTTCGCAGGGTTATATTGAAAATAAATACCCTGTCCGTTTATAGCAAAAAAAACGTCTGAATTAAATACAACTCCTGAATTTTTAATCCCCAGTTTCTTTCTAATCACATATTGATCATCTTCTTTTTTAGCAACATTAAGAACAACACTTCCAGTCAACCAGGAAAGCCTTGAATTTGACTCAGAACTAACAAATGCAACATAATTACTATTGACATGAAATGGATGAAAAATCTTTTTTTCATGTCTGATCAGTTCAATCATATTTTTTAATTTTTCAAATTTAATAATCACCCCACTATTTGCCCGGTTTCTTATTCCATAAACATCTCCATTAAAGAAAATTGGACACGTAAGGCCATCTGTTGAATCATAGACAATTACTTTTTTTCGTCTCAGATCATAGCCCGCCAGTTTGACTGTCTTTTCTACCGGTTTTGAATAGAATACAACGTTTTTCTTATCATTCCAACTGAAAAAAGGAGTAAATAGATCTGCATCAAAAGTATCTATCACTTCATTTTTCAAAATTTTAAATGGGGTTGCACGATGGATCATCAAAAGGAGAAGTTTATGTTTTCCTTTATCAAGACTAATATAAGGAAAAATCACTTTATCATCATCTACCAGTAATAATGATGTTTTTCTGGACTTCAAAATATAATTATTATACAAAGTCAAAACAGTTAAAATCTCAGTTTTACCATCAGCTTTCAATGAAACCAGTTCACAATCTATATTTTTATTTACTTTTTTTTCAGAAAACACAGCTGCTGTCTTCATTCTCAAATATAGACAACGATTTTTTTCTATTAATAGCGGGTAAATGAATTTCTCTTTTTCATTAATTACATTTTCTTCAGATATCACACAGAATTTTTCATTTTTGTTAATTTTAAACTCGGATTTTTTTAGAGAAGAACCCTTTTTGTCTTTTTTTATACTCAAATACCAGAGAGTATCATCCTGAACATCTAAAATTAATTTCCTTGTTCCTTTCAAACAACCAGAAAGACAAAATATAACTGGTATCAGGAAAATTATAAAAACATAGTATTTCATTCAGGAGTTCCTATTTTTAAAAATTTGGTTACAAGTTCTCCGAATATAGCAACAGGAAGTTTAAACATTATAGTGATATATTCTTTAGTAGTATCGATAAATAAAAGTTTTTTAATCTGATTAGTCGTTAAGCTAGGAATACTACTGTCAATATACTTTACAAGAGAATCAGTAATCGCGGTAACAAGGAATGCAAACTGAAACTCACATCCTTTTTTTGAAAGGATCGAGGTCATTAAATCAATATGATCAGAATATGAAAAAGAAAATGAAAAGCTGGAAATAGGATACAGATAATTTTTCAAATAATATACAAATTCCTTATGAGTACTTAAAAATTCATAGGTAGATTCACTGTTTTTAAAGACAATCCAGAAAAAAGCATCATAATTAACACTATTAATTATTTTTCGCACAGGATCATCGTTGTTAATAGATTCATTGCTCCATTTAATGTGTAAATCAATAATTTTTCTGATCCATTTCGGCGATGCAATAACAAAAATATCATCAGCTAGAAATGTAAAACTCATCTTAATGCCTTTACATAGAAATGGATACAATATACATTCCATATAACTGTCTTTATAAATCTTTGCATCCGCCTTGTTAAGTTCCTTGATAACACTTTTAAGAACTGCCCGCTTCTTAAAAGCACCATGGCAGATCAATACTGATTTTTCAAACGGATCATTCCCGGTTGCAAAAAAAATCTTCGCATCATCAATTTCATAATTAAATCCGAATCCAGAAAATATGTCAATTACCCTATCAAGATAATCATTTTCAAGACCTTCAATAAACTTTAAGACAAGTGCGTTTGACAGTATTTTCTTGATATTGACAGAGACCAGCAAAGAAAAATTATCATTAGGGATAAGTTTCTTTATATTAAAATTCGTTTTTCTGGAATGCTTCATGATAAAATTGCTTTTATACTTCAAAGCAAAACAGCTCAGAGAAACTGAAAAGATCATCAATAAAACAATCACTTTTTTATAATGCAAATCTAAAGTCCTTTTTTTCTGGGAAATAATTTTTTATCAATCAAATTAATAAATTTTACATCCTTCTTTTTCTTCAGATTTGCAAAACTATTTTTGAAAACATTTCTGGAAATAACAATATGTTCAAGTCTATCGATTCTTTTTTTTAGATTTACATCAATAATGTCAATAAAAAGTTCTCTATCTTTTCGCTCAATACTATGGAGCTTCAACACAAAATTTATTAATGATTTCTGTTGAGGCGTAAATTCAATATTTCCCTGCCTATTTTTTAAAAATCGCATTAAGAAAAAAATACCTACAACAAAACTTAGTATCACCAAGACTGATATTAATATAATTAAAGCCGTCATATATTCCTCTTATTTTATTTCCGTAAGAATCTCCTGCGAATATTTCTGTATTCTCACATCCTTATCACTCAATAAAGGTCTTATATATTTCAAATTATTCATAATTTGCCTTCCTTGTATTTTCATTCTTTTCAATACTTTAAGAGAACTCAGTCGAACTTCGGGAGAAGAATCTTGTAAAGCTGAAAATATTATCTTTACTTTATCTCCCTTTGCAATAAATCCGAAAGCTTCAATAGAACTGCTCCGTTCAATGTATGAATCAGAAAGTATCATTGCTATAAGTTCTTTGAAAGCAGCACTTTTCCCAAGTTGAATAAGAATAATCAACAAATATGCCTTCACATGAATATCATTAACATTTGCCTGGTAATAATCTACAATCCATTCAATAAATCGCTTCCCAATACTTTTTTTTAAGTTAATCGCACACATAATTATCTCATCAAAAATATCAAATCTTGATGGTGCTCTAAGTAGTTCAACAATTGAAACAAACTCTGCCGGATCTTTGATCGCTGCAAATATTCCGATTGAAGCCTTTACAATTTCCATAATTGGATCTTTCAATGCTCTTAACAATTGTTCCTCATATAAATAAAACAGCTTATTATTAACAAAAAGCTTCAGAAATTTAATTGTATTCAATCTGATTTCCAATGAATTAGATAGCATGTTACCACTAACAAAAGAAAAAGAATCTACATTAATTTCAACAACCGAATTAAGTATTTTAGAAACCATCCTTTCGTCAGCTCTTCCAATAGTGCTCATCATCATAAAATAGTTTTTTGCCACTTCCTCTGCCGCTATCTTTTTAACACATTCAGATGGATGAATAAGAAGATCAACAAACAACTGACACAAATCATCACTTTTATTTTTATATTCTCTTAATATTTTGATCGCATTTATAACAACATCATTATCTGAATCCCTAACATAGTTCTTAATTACTCCATATGCTTTTGATGGATTTATCATATGCAAAGCTGTTAGCACTTCAATTCTTACGGTTTTATCAGGATCATCAACCCTCTTCATAATTCTGTCATAATTTACAAAATTCTTTGAATTCCTTATTAACCTGATCGCACCAACACGTACAATAGGATCAAAAGCATCTATATACTTGCAGTATTCATTAATTAAATTCTTTTCTTTTAAAAAATCGGATATTGCCTCACTATATTCACCATTTAATCTCCCCATAAGAGTGATTAAATTTTCTATCGCCCCCTCATTTAGTTTGGATTTCAGATAATCCAATAATTTATTCAATAAGTTTTCATCATCAATACTACAGATAGTATCAGAAATAGATGTCAACATATCAAGTTTATCGAGTCTAAT
>DAOVTB010000058.1 GCA_030633305.1 Candidatus Muiribacteriota bacterium | reverse complement strand
TAGATTCGATTGAAAAAACCGGGAAATATAATTGGGCAGGACGCAGCGATCATAATAGAGTGGTTGTTTTTAATTCAGATCAGGAACTTTATGGTAAAATACTGGATGTTGAAATTGAATCAGCAAGCAGCTGGACATTGTTTGGAAAAAATAAATAATTGATAAGTAAAATATTCTGGAGAAAGAATAATATGAAAAAATCTAAAGTTTTATTTACACCAAGACGCGAGCTCAAACGCAACGACAATTACATGAATAAGATTGAAAAAATATGGAATGCTCTGGGTTGTGATGACATTTATAAAAAAAGAGATATTGTCGCTGTAAAAGTACATTTTGGAGAACGCGGTAACAGCACATTCATTAAACCACATTACGTCGCTCATATCATCAAACTACTTAAAGCAAACGGTTGTAAACCTTTTCTAACTGATACCGCAACTCTTTATGCAGGCGGACGAACAAATGCTGTAGATCACATTGAAACAGCAATGAAACATGGTTTTTCATACGCTACAATGGGTTGCCCGATCGTTATTGCAGATGGTTTATATGGTAGAAATTCTGAAACTGTAAAAATCGATAAAAAGAATTTTTCAGAAGTAAGTATAGCTTCAGGAATTTTCGAAGCAGAAAAATTACTCGTAATATCTCATTTCAAATTTCATGAAGTAACCGGATTTGGCGGTGCAATAAAGAATCTCAGCATGGGATGCTGTTCTAGAAAAGGAAAACTTGAAATGCATTCAGATTTCAAACCTAGAATAGAATCAAAAAAATGTGTAGCTTGTGGCTATTGCATAAAAAACTGTCCTGTAAAAGCGTTATCATTCGGTTCAGTTTCTTCAGGCAGAAAAATAGCACAATTAGATAGCGAAAAATGTATCGGTTGTGGGGAATGTCTTGGAAATTGCAGATATCTGGCAATTGGTTTTGACTGGAACCTGCCTTATGAAAATATAATGGAAAAAATCGCAGAATATGCACTGGGAACAACTCTTACCAAGGAAAAAATTACATATTTCAATTTTCTAGAGAGCATTACACCACTTTGTGACTGTTATGGATTTAGTGATGCTCATATCGTTCCTGATCTTGGAATCATGGGAAGCATTGATCCTGTTTCACTTGACAAGGCTTGTTGTGATATTGTAAATGATGCTCCGACAAATCTTAACAGTCGATTGAAAGAAGAGTCTGATGATAAGTTTACAACATTATTTCCTGATGTAAATTGGAGACATAAAATTGAATATTCTGAAAATATCGGACTGGGATCAGCAGAATACGAACTTAAAACAATATAAAGAGGTGGAATGAGTGAAAGTAATAAATGTAAGAACTGATAAAAGAAATCAAATGCTTGATATAACTTCACAAATTAAAGAAGTCCTTATTCAAAGCGGAGTAAAAAATGGAATTTGTACACTTTATGTTCCGCACACAACGGCTGCAGTAACAATAAATGAAGGTGCCGATCCCGATGTAAAACTTGATATTACAACTTTTATGGCTGAACTGATTCCAAATAGACAAAGTTTTAAGCACGCAGAAGGAAACAGTGATTCACACATTAAAACTTCGCTTTTCGGACCATCTGAAACAATAATAATCCAAGATTCAAAACTTGTTCTTGGAACCTGGCAGGTCATCTATTTCTGTGAATTTGATGGACCGAGGTCAAGAAAACTTTATATAAAAATAATGGGAGATTAAATCTGCTTTGAATACAAAGGATCTGCTATTTAAAATTGTTCTCGTTCTTGCAGTCTTCCTTATTGCAGCAAATTTTTCCTATACTGTCATGGAGACTCTTTTTTCAAAGACTGACACTCCTTCCAGAATAGATCAAGATAAAAAAAATTACATTGTAAAAGAAAAAATAGTCGCAGGAATTACGACAGAAGAAACTCCAGATAGCGAAATACCACTTGAAATCATCAAAGATACCAGTGAAGAAATCAATATTGATGCAGGTTTGGAAAAGGAACATTCTCTTTTCAATCATGCCATTCAGATTGATTTTCTGGTCAATATGGTTGCAGATAGATGCAATCTGAGCTATGACTTTGTAATTGAAGAAAAAAGAATGATCATGATGGGTCTAAACGAAAATTATGTTTTCATAAAAAAAACCGTTGAGATCTATTCCAAAAAAACACTGAAAAAATTTACTTCCCTGCTGAATGAATTCTCACTTTTCAATAAAATTCGATTAATTTCAAAAGACTTTGAGGAAACTATTGAATTCGATTTCTTCAAAGGTGATTCCAAAGTCTACACCCTTGTTGTCAACAGAAAACCAGAAAAGTTGCCTGAAATACAAACAAACGCTTCCGGCAAACTAAGTATAATTGTTGATGATATGGGACGTGGAACATCGACATCAAAGAAATTTCTTAATTTACCACCAGAAATTAATCTTTCTTTCCTTCCAGAATTAAAAAACTCTGTTACATCTGCAGCGCTTGCAAAAAGAAAAGGACATGTTGTAATGATACACGTCCCTATGGAAACAGTTGGAAAACGATTCAAATTTAGAAACGGGCAAGGTATCAATACCAGAATGAATGCTAAAGAAATTGAAAACTACATGAATAGAATCATAGATTTATTTCCAATGGCTACAGGGATTAATAACCATATGGGTTCAAAAGCAACCAAGTCCAGAAAAGCCATGTTACCTGTTATGCGAGTTATTAAAAGAAGGAATCTATTCTTCATAGATTCTAAGACCACGTCTGAAACTGTTGCCTATAAGCTTGCTTTAAACGCTGGAATAAAGAGTGCGATACGAACCGTTTTTCTGGATAATACTAATGATAGAGAAGCGATCGAAGAAATGCTTGAATACGCCAGTGGATCAGCAAAAGCAAACGGACATTCCATAGCAATATGCCATCCCCACAAAAATACTCTTATTGCAATAAAATCATTCTTGAAAAATCATCATAAAAAAGATATAATGCTTGTTCCAATTACGGACTTAATACATAAGGAGAATTAAATGAGAAAAAAAATCACAGTAATTACTTTATTATTGCTTTTACTGTCAGTTGCAGTATATAGCGAAATTGTAGAAATCAAAATAATACACACAAACGATATGCATGGGCGCGCTCTTGAAAGACGCTCCAGCTTAGATAAAAACAAAACAATAAGTGGATTTTCCTCACTTAAAACCCTGATCAATAAAGAAAAGCTTCTTTCAGCAGTGAAAGGAGAAAAATTCTTCCTTTTTGATTTGGGTGACTCTATTCAGGGTACAATTTTTGGAGAATACAGAAAAGGTTTCGACATAATGAAACTTATGAATAGTCTTGGATATGACCTATGGGTCCTTGGAAATCATGAATTTGATTTTGGTCAAAAACAACTGAAAAATATTATTTCTATGGCTAATTTTCCAATACTATGTTCAAACGTCAAGCTAAGGGGAAAAGATGGAAATCTCATCAGCCTTGACGAATTCATTAAGGATTATTACATAATCAACATTTCAGGAATAAAAATTGGAATATTCGGATTAACTACTCCTTCACTTTTAAATATGAGTGTTAAAAAGAATGTCGAAAATCTTTATATTCTTCCAACCGATAAAACAATCCGTAAAAACATTGATCTCTTAAAAAAGCTGGGAGTAAATATCCTGATTCTTGCTTCACATATGGGAATTCAAGAAGATCGAATTGCTGCAGAAAAATTCCCGGAACTTGACCTGATCATTGGTTCACATTCACATACATTTTTACACGAACCACTTCTAGTTAACGGTGTTTTAATCGCACAGACCGGAGCATATCTTGCCAACGCGGGAAGAATAAATTTTAAATATGATACTGATCTTAACAAAATAGTTATGAAAACCAGCAGTCTTATTAAAACTGAGCACAGTAAATTTCCAAAAAACCTGCGAACAGAACAAATGTTAGATTCACTTAATGCTGAAGCCGCTGTTTTTGCCGAACAAAGTCTGGGTATTTCAAATGACTTGCTTTTAAGAAAAGTTCCAGGAATGGGACAACTTTCTCCTGAAGAAGTTAAGAAAAGGTTTTTTTCAACTTACAGTAAATATCTTAAAGGTTTCTACCGGGAAAAAAACCAGCTCAAACCAACAGTTGTAGAATCAAATTTATGTAACCTGATAACAGATTTGATGAAAAAAATTGGAAAAGCAGATATTTCAATGATAAACCCTGGCGGAGTAAGATCAAATATTCTTAAAGGTAATGTTAAATACAAAGATATCTTTCAGGTAATCCCTTTTGCGAATTCAGTAGCCACATGTAAACTTACTGGTGCACAAGTAAACAGTATTATGCAGAAAAGCTCTGATATGCATGGCGGTGGAATCATGTACACTTCAGGAATCAAATTCAAAATAAATCCATCTAAAGCAGTAGGAAGTAAAATATATGACATAACTTTCAATGGGAAGGCATTGGAAATGGATAAGTTATATAAAGTTGCTACAACAAATTTCACAATGATGGGTGGAGATGGGTTTGAAGAATTCACTCAAAGTAAAGACTCACAGGATACAAGTGTTATTCTTAGAGAAGAATTGAAAAAATATTTTATCAAAAATTCACCTGTATCGTATGATTTGGATAACAGAGTAATACTGGTAACAGATAAATAACCTGTATTTTGAATGAGATGAATTATCCTGAAAAGATAAATAACTACACAAAAAGTCTGATTCAAAAACATGGATTTCCTATTTCTTATCAAGTTAAAAAACAGGATTCTGAAAACAACCTGACAGATAGCTCCTTTAAGAAAGGCTCAATAGATCCTACTTTTGAAGAAAAGTATCATGTTTTTTCAAATATTATTCATAAATTTAACGGACGTATTCTGGTTTTTTTTACGAATCAATGTTTTTGCCATTGCAGATTCTGTTTCAGACGGAACCGAGATTTTTTTACACAGCAAACACCAGGAAAAATTCTTACAAATTTGAAAAATTATACAATGGAAAATCCAGATATTGACGAAATCATCCTTTCTGGAGGTGATCTTTTTTCACTTGAACTAAAAACATTGAGAAAGATACTTAAAGAACTTGGGAAATTTAAACAGATTTTGAGATTTCATTCAAGAGTACTTTCCTTTTCGCCATCAAGTCTGACTGATGAAATAATTTCGGATCTCAGTCAGATAAAATCAAGCTGGTTTGTAACTCATTTTAATCATCCTTCTGAATTAAGTCCAGCCAGTTTAAAAAAAATTAGAAAACTTAGAAAAGCCGGAATTCCACTATTAAATCAAACAGTCCTGTTAAAAAATCTGAATGATGACGCAATAGTATTAAAGAAATTATTCCTTACTTTATACAAAATCGGAATCAAGCCCTATTATCTGCATCAACTTGACACAGCTTTTGGAACCGAGGCCTTTAATGTAGATGAGGGCATAGGTAAATCAATCATGGAATTTCTTCTTAAGGAATTACCAGGCGGAGCAGTTCCAAGATATGTAAAGGATGTAGAAGGCAATCTTCACAAAACAATTCTAGTTTAATCTCTCTGAAATCTGATATAATCTAGTTATGAAATTTGAAAATATTCGGGCACTTCTTCTTGCAAATGATCAGGATAAAGTGTTAAAAGCCCTGATGATACTTAAGAATAACCCAAGAATTGAATTTGAAATTGATATTCAGAAAATTATCAGTGGCTCTGAACCATCTCTTATAAAATCCGTAGCCGAACAGGTTTTAAAAAAAATCAACACCTTAAAAAACAAATCCGATATTACTGTCGGAAACAGCCAAAAGACTTTTTCTGAATTTTCCTCTTTAAAAAAAGAAGAAAAGAAAGCACTTATTAGATCGATAAAAACAGGTCAGCATACTCTTGATACAGATTTCAATACATTTTACGATCTTTTTCTCGAAGAAAATGATTTTGAATTAATTTTTCTAATGGCAGAAATCGCAGGATTGAAATATCCATCAAAGATTTTGGGAGAAATTAATACATTAGTGGAATTTCCACTACATAAAATTAAAGCATTATTACTAATGATCTGCCTGGATAAAATTGAATTCCTGGAAAACATTCGTAAAGAATTTGAAAGCAACAGCAATGATGTTTTTATTATGGCAGCAACAAAATACATTTGGAAACATTCCAGGATCGTTGCTATTGCAAAAATACGTGAACTTGCTGAATCCTCCAATACGCCAAATAGATTACTTGCTGTCAAACTGTGTTCCATGATAAATTCTCCACTCTTAAAAGGAATTGTTGAGCATCTGATGGATTATCCCAATGAAACAATAAAATCCTTATCTAGAGAAGCATATTTGAAAATTGAAAATTCCACGATCACCGAGGATTTCCAATTTGATTCAGCAAATGTCGATGACCAGGTCAACATAAAAGATATATTGGAAAGAGATTTTGATATTCAGGGAAAACTGGCAGCATTAAAAAGCCTTGATGAAACCGGAAACATTAAATACCTTGAAATTATATCGAAAAAATTAGACATTGAAGATAATCCTTTTCTTATATCGGCTTATGTAAAATATCTGGGAAAATTCGGGTCTGAAAAATATAACGAACAGATATTTCCATATCTGAAACATCAGGATCCCAGAATTGTTGCAAATTGCGTAGAAGGTATTGGATATAACCCTATTGATGAGATTATACAAACTCTCAAAAAATTCATCAAACATAAACATCACAGGATTGCCGCCAGTGCTGCTATGGCCTTGTGGAGAAATGATCATAAGGATGATGTTCTTTACTTTTTAAACAGCTCTTCAGGCAGCAAAAAGTTATGGAAAAGAAAAGCGGTTTTATACATAATAGAGGTAATTGGTGAAGATCTTATTGATATGGCAAATCATATCCTGAAAGAACTACAGTCTGACAGAAATGAGAATATAAATAGAAGAGCTGCAAAATTGCTGGAAGATATTCAAACTGAGAAATATGAATCTATTAATGATATGGACCTCGGAAATCTGGTATCAGAAATTGATACATCAGATTCAAGCCCTGTAATCACTACTCCAAAATCAGAACTAAAATCCAGTTCCGATATTCTATGTGAAAGCATCTCCATTCTTGATTGCAGTGAAAAATCTATCGGAAAAAAACGTCAGGCACTTGCGATGTTAAAAACAATTGTCACATGCGGTGATGCCGATAACCTGAAAAAACTCTTTAATTCTGATAGGCTTGAAACTACCTTAAAAACTGGATTACTTGAAATCATTATACAAATTGATAATGAACCGTTGCCTTTTATTATTTCCTTATTCTCTCATATGGAACCCAAAATTAGATATGCAGCATTATCACTAATGCAAAATTATAACTGCTCCGGATGGCAGGAAAACATTTCACCACTACTTTATGATGATTACTGTGAAGTTATTGGAAAAGCCGCTGAAATATTATTCCCGTTAATTCCAGAAAAAGTATTGGAAGCATTACAAAAATTGTCTTATTCAAATTCCAATAATGATCAGGTTATTCTGTTAAAGACCATTTCAAAAATTGGTTCTGTAAGAATGTATGGTTTAGCAGCAGGTTTGTTAAAAAGTCCTTCAACTGAAATCGTTATACTTGCAAGCAGAATTATTTCTGGATTTCACGAGAATAATACCGAAATCCTTGAAGCGCTGGATACATCAAATGTCAATAAAGAAACAAGCGATCCTGAAAAAAATAATCTTCTAGTTCTTATCAATTCCCTGTCTGAGATTACTGATCCAGCAATTATTGAAAAAAAACTTGAAATTGTACTTCCCACTTTTTCTGCAGAAAATATGCCGCTTGTTCTATCCTTTATTGAAACAAGCACTAATGTCGTGCTTATCTCAAAGATATGTACTGTCCTTGGAAGATTTTCTGAACTTCCTGAAGTAAAGAAAAGTATTTCAAGATTCATAAAACATCCGGATGAAAGAATAGCTTCAAATACGCTGGAATCACTTGTTTTTTCTTCTGAAGTATTTCTTTGTAAAGAAATATGTAAGCTAATTTCAAAAGACTCTCAGAGAGTTAAAATGGCAATTATGAAGCTCATGTTTCTGAATTCGGAATTTGGAAATAGTATTTCAGAATCTTTATCATCGGATGATTATGAAAGTTTTATGGGTGAAATGGCCCCAAATCATTTCAGAATGAAATTCCTGAACCCTGTTATAGACAGGGAGAAAAAGAAAATTAAAAGTGATCTTTCAAAAGAAGTCAAAAAAAATAAGGATGTTTCAATAAAGAAAAAACAAAAAAAAGAAAAAAAATCAACTCCAAAACCTGAAATTAAAAAACCAATTGTACAGAATAATCCATTATTTAAAATACTTTCTGGAGTTTGTATCCTGGAATTTTTGATAATTCTTTCATTTCTAATCTCCAGTTTCTTTGCTGGTCCTCCTGAAGTGGAAATAAAAACGGTTGTAGAAAAACCAATTGTAAAAAAAGCTCCCATTCAACAGAAAAAGAAACCGGCAAAAAAAGAAAAAATTAATTTTCCATTTCCAAAACCGCCATTTTCACTTTCGCAAGCCAAAAATATATGGATGGAAATTGCCGATATAGAAGAAATTTCAAAAAAAGGACGATTTAGACTGTTCATCCGTCTAATCATTCTAATGGAAAAAAAATACTATCGCGGAGAATTTTATTCAACCAAAAAACTGCTTAAAAAAGGGGCGTTTTTTAAGGCTGAACTTAAGTTTCTTGATTCTATAGACCATATTAAAAAAGATGAAGTTTTATGGGACTGGAAAAAGGGAATCTGGAAAACAAGAGAAGAGGCCGAAGAACTTATCCTACAGAATCTGGAAGTTAAATAATTCATTTTGAATCATTTTCTCCATCAAATGCTTCTTCATCATATCCAAGATCCTTGAGAATCTGCCATGCTTTGAATGCTTCAATAGACTGAGAATCTTCCAATCGAATTACTTTAAGCATTTCAACACCTTTTTCTAATTCTCCAAGTTTTGTAAGGGCTTTGGCTTTTTTTACTCTGACTCCAATATCTCCATCATCTTTTTTTAGATACTCTTCAGCGTAATACATCAAATATTCCCAATCTTTAAAATGGTCTGCGCAGTCAGTCAACACTCTATAAGCTTCCAGTGTTTTAACGGGATCTACATCAATGTATTTTTCCACATATATCTCAAGCAATTCTTCGACTTTAGACAAATCTTTTTTAACACCGTTGACTCCAAGATAATATTTATGAGATTTCCAGATCATATTCATTGCAGTATCTGTATCAGGTGCATTTTTAATAATTTCTGTCATTTTTTTTAAAATAGCTGGATTATCCCGATATTTTTCAACTTCATCATCCAGTTCAGTTATGATTTCTAAATAATTACAAGCTAGTTTTTCCTGTTCTTCTATAGGCATTCTATCCTGGCTTAAAAATTCTGAGTCCTGTTGACCAACTTCATTTTCATAATCATTGAGAGCATGTTCCGTTTCTTCACAATTCTGAACTTCAATATTATCAGTTATCTGAACTTCTTCATTCTTTCTTATTTGCGCTTCTTTTTTCTTTCTGATTTGTGCTTCTTTTTTCTTTCTGATTTGTGACGTCGATATTGCTGCCCTCATGATCACCAATAAAGTATCTGGTCTCTTTTTTTTAGTGTCTTTAATCTCTTCAGGAACTGAAAGATTAAATGCTTTTCTATATTTCGATGCAATTCTGGAATCGCCCATCTTATCCAGAATAAAAGTATAAAGCTGAATATGATTTTTGATTACAGGTTTCTCTTTTAAAAGAGTATAAAAAAGTTTTCTAGCCTGCTTATATTCTTTTTTCCGAGTCAGAATTGCTGCAAGAAGAAAAATACTGTCTGTATCACCTGGATAATTGCTTAGATTTTTCTTTAATATCTTCTCAGCATTACCAAGTTTCCCATTAACAACAAAATACCTTGCTGCTGCATTATATAACACAGGATTCTTTCCTTCTTTCTTCAATCTTTCACGATATAATTTATCAAAATCTATACCAACAGCACCCTGCAACAATAACACTGATAAAAAAACAAATAAAAAACCTGCAACCCTCATTCTCCATCTCCGGCATCATCAGTAGTAGATAAGTTTTCAGACTTTGAACCAAAATTCATCATTCCACCAGGCGGCGTATATTCTTCATTCTCTTCAGTCATCTCTTCGCTTTCTTCGTATTCATATTCAACGTCTGACCCATCATTAAACTGTTTCCGGACATTGGTTGATTCCATTTCATCTTGTTCTGCAAGCAAATCAGCGTATTTTATCAGGTATTTCTTATTTCCCCATCTTTTCAATATAATTTTAAACAATTTACGATATGTTTTCCTCTTGGGATTTGTTTTCAAAAGTGAATAAAACAAATCCTTTGCCTGCAAATATTTTTTCTGTTTTGCATAAACTGCAGCCAATAAAAACTGGCTGTCAGTATTCTGGGGATTTTCACGAAGATTTTCCTTAAGTAAAACTATTGCTTCATCAAGTTTATCTGTTATAAATAACTTTCGAGCTTTAATATTTTTTATCAAAGGATTCCCATTTTTAAGATTAAGCAGTTCATCATCTATTTCAAACTGTTGAGAAAAAACACCTGAAATATCAAAAATTATTAGAGCAACACACATACAAATCAGCAATAACTTTTTTATCATTTCTCCCTCCATATTTTTGCAATCTATGTAATTATAACAAATTTTTGAAAAAAATACATATTGATTCAATAGTTGAAAGGGATTTCCACAGTATATTTGACAAAATCATTACAAAACATATATACTTTTTTTTAAAGGAGCTATTTATGAAAGCATTCGTTTTATTTATATGCCTGCTTGTATCATTTAGTTTCTGCCTCTTTTCAAAGAAACCAGTTCCCGAACTAACTTTTTCTGCCAATCCACCAACTCTTAAAACCAGTATCGCTGTGTTTGATAATGGTTTGTGGTTTATGCAGCCTGAAATCGGAAAAATCCTGAAAATCAGTTCAAAAAAAATAAATACATACACAATTCCTGATTCATCAGACTGTTTGATCTATCCTGAATCAAATAAACTTTTTTATCTAAAAAAAGGTAAATTGTTTAAAGCAGTATTGAAAAAAAAATTTATATCTTATCCTTTAAAATTGAAGAAATCCTATTATTCCGCAAATAAGTTTGGTGAAGACCAAATCCTTTTAATTAATTTTGAAGAATTTACAACTTCAGTCTTTTCAATCAAAAAAAATAAGATAATCAAAGAATTAAGACTTTCAGATTTATCCTATCCATTAAATAATGATCTTTATGCTGATGTTATTATGTCTGATTTCAATAAACTTGCAGTAATCAACATCTTTGACAGAGATAAAAAATTTATTAATGAGTTTGCCAATTTTCAATTTCCAGATAACTTTATTT
Source organism: Candidatus Muiribacteriota bacterium (assembly GCA_030633305.1). Taxonomy (GTDB): domain Bacteria; phylum Muiribacteriota; class DAOVTB01; order DAOVTB01; family DAOVTB01; genus DAOVTB01. The sequence goes on along the minus strand of DAOVTB010000058.1, from coordinate 9,259 downwards.
CAAAAATTAATATTCTAGGAGTAGATGAAGACTTTATAGTAAATATTCTACTTATCGGAAAAGGTATGACAAGAATAATTACAATGGGCCAAAACGGCGAATTACTCCAGGAAATCCCACTTGAAATTCCAATTGATAAACTGATCTGTTATTCCTATTCTGAAGAAAGCAATTCGTTTTATTACCTTTTATTTGAAGATGAAAAATATTTTTTATATAAATGCTCTCTCTAAAAAAGGAGATGTTTTTTTGAAAAAACTACTAATCACAGTAATTCTTGTTGTTGTCCTATTTGCTTTAGCACAGGCAGAAAGTCAGATTCATATCACTTTTAATCTTCCTGAAAAATATACTGATTATTCTTTTGAATCACTTATTGTCAGCAATATGGATTTTCTCTTTGAAAATAATTCGATGTATTTTTCATCTATTTTCACCAACGAGATAGCAGTTCAAGATATTTTTGGGATCAGTAAGAAAATTGGGAACAAGTTCTTTCCGGCTCTGCTTTTTTCAGATAATGGAAAAATCGGTTATTTTAGTGCAGTAAAAAATGCAGTAATAATTGAAGATAAAACTATTGTAATACCAAAAATCAAAATCCCATCCAAGATTGCTTTTTTTCGAAAGGAATTATACTTATACTATTATGATGAACACAGTCTTTATGTATTAAAAAAAGGTGAATTTAAACTTGTTGAAAAAAAATGTGCTGGTTTTGCTGTTTTAAAAGATAGAATATATACAGCAGTCCTGTCACCTCCATACCTGGTTATAAAAGATCTTAAAACAAGAAGCCAACTTCCTCTTTGGATTTCAAATTATACTCATTTTTCACTTCTTTGTGCCTCACACAATGGAACCTTATATGTCAGTGCAATAAATGAAAAGGATTTCAATACCTATTTGTTTAATATAACTCCAGGAGGATTTATTACCAGTTGTAAAAAGCTACCTGAACATTTAGCCATAAAGGTCGATCCTGAGGGAATTATCTATTATATAAATATCATATCGAATAAAGCCAGAATTGAGTTTCTGGAGTAGTTGGAGAAAATTATGAAGAAACTGTTTTATATTTCATTCTTATTCTTTTTTATTATTGCAGCAGGAATTGCTCAATCTGATTCAATCAAACTGGCAAAGCTTGACCATAATATTGAAAAACCTTATACTGCATGGCGGATTCAAGATAATAGTATTTACCTGCTCAGCACCTATAATAATTTGATCATGGTCTTTGATATAAATGGAAAAACCACTAAACATATCAGAATAAAAACTAATGAAAAACTGGAACTCCATGATTTTGTTCTTTTCGAAAAAGAAATCTACCTTCTCGAAAAGAATACTAATTCTATTATTAAAATAAATCACACTGGAAATATTATTGCTCAAAAGGATCTGTATAATCTAAATACACTTTCTATTCATTGTAACTCACAAAATATATTTTTGAAATGTAGTTCTGGAATTGTCATATTTGATAAAAAAATTGCGTTCAAATATTTCATACCTTTTAAAACAGCATGTCCCTTCCTTTCTGATGGCAAAGTACCTCTTATCAGTTATATTGGAGAAGGAAGTCATAAACTTGATATCTTTATGATCAATATCGAAAAAAATGATATCTTAAAAACAGATTTATACAAAGCTCCTGAAAAAATGTTAATTTACAATGCTTCAACCTTTTCGAGCTCAGAAGATAATTTTTATCTTCATCTTGACCTTGGTTATGATGGAAAACTTTTAAAAATAGCTTTTCTGAAAATTAACAAAGACGGAAAGATTATCTCAGCTGTAATTAGAAAACCACTTTTCCCTTTTGTAATGGAATTACCACGTGAATATACAGTTAGTGATAAAGGCGAAATCTATTCTTTTTCTGCAGATCGGGAATTCTTTAAATTAAAAAAAATCATCCTAAAAAAAAATACTGGTACTAAATAATGAAAATCAAACTAATATCATCCATTCTATTAACTTTGCTCTTTATTCTTACTTTTTCAAAAATATGTAATGCTCAGAAATCAGACGCTTTTCCTATGCAGTTAACCATAATTACAAAAAATGGTGTTTTTCTACTTGATTATAATTCAACTGAAAAAAAATACGAGAAAACACAAAAATTTCGCACATCAGGAATCATTGGTGGCGTAAAAAACGACCATGGAATCTTTATATTCAAAATCAACAAATTGATAAAACTTAGTCAATCTCTGAAACTGAAGAAAGTTGTTAAATTTAAAAATATCGAATCTATTGCAGCCAATAATAAAAATATATACATTTCTGCTGAAGAATCATTTATTTCACTGGATAATGATCTTAACATGCTTGGAAAAGTTATACTTAAATGCCACGACAGACCAAAAAATGCTCATGACATTCTTCTTTATCATAATACAGCTTATCTCCTGGACAATGTTGTCTATCCAATATTTGTTTTTAAAGTAAATATTCAAAATCCTACTTCACTTACAATAGCAGGAAAAGTCGAATTCATGGGATTAAATCCTCATCTTGATATGCAATGGCTCAATCCTTCTAAAAGCCAGTGGAACATTGTAGAATCTTTTACCGTTTTGGGCGGTGAAGGACAACTGGTACACTGTTTCCCAATGATTAGTGGACAAAAAGAAAATTTTCAGCAGAGTCTATATGACAAACTTAGATCAGAGAAACATGAAACTAAAGGATTCAAAATATATGCAACAACTAAGCTTCCACCAATATGGGCAATTGTAAGAAACGAAAAAAATAAGCTTCAGCTGGCCAATGTAAAAACTGCAGATAATAAATTTAAATTCAACCAATTTAAACTAACTAATGTAGAAACATTAGATAGTATGAAATCTTTGTTCAGCAGAAATGCTTCAGATTACGAGAAAATCTGTTTAAAAAAATTCGGGGATTCATATTTACTTACAGCTTCAGAGGCAAGTAAATCATTTCATATTATTGATATCACCAAAATTCCAAGAATTGTTTTTTCTCAAAATTTTATCGAGATTGGAATTCACAAAATAATAGATATTTTCTAATAAATTTCGTTTCCTGAATACTCTTTCCCCCTCATAACCTTACTCTTAATAAAGTCATATCTTGACCTGTGACTACTTCGAAGCCTGGAAGGGTTAAAAATATAGTACCTTACTGATTCTGCCATATCTTCGAGCACATTTGTATTTCCATAAGAAGTCGGAGATCCTGAAACACGATTACGATTATATGAATTGCGCCCGTGAAACTTGTAACCCCAATCATCTGCTATTTTCCTGTACGGACCTTGAAAAACGTGGGTCATCTCATGAGATAGCGTATTGACCATCGAAGTTCTGCTCCTACATGTTGAATCAAGTAAATAAACACCTGGTTTCCCTATATAACAATACCCCAGCACACCAGAAGAACGCCACCATGATTGTCTGTAAATATATTTTGTTAATTTAACAAAGTTTGTCTCAACATTGTCAAGCAAAGTATAACAACCAGCTTTTTCCTGCTGAGACCAGTTCTTATCTTTGACTTTAAATGTGACTCCGTATTTCTGCATGACTTCACTATCGATTTGACTACTGGATTTCTGAGAAATTGTATTGTATGATTGTCCACCACCGGTTCCAGCAGTACCAGTGTTACCTGTATTCCCAGTATTTCCGGTATTCCCTGTGCTTACAGGATTATTTACGATTTGTGGGTAACCAGTTGTGAAAGTACATAATTTACTCCAGGCTCCCCACATTGAAGTCCCATTAACAACATTCAATGGTCGCATAATCCACACATAAGTTTTATTAACTGAAAGCATTCCTGCCCTGAGCTGAACAGAAGTTTGATAATTTCTCGGATAACCCTGTCCAAAAAAACGGTACGAATTAGAATTTACCTTTTCATAAATCAAAATTTGGTAAAGACTACAGTTTTCCTTGTTCCACTTAAAGGTTACTGCTGAATTAGTAATATGAGTGCCATCAGCTGGTGAGAACAAAGTCATACTAAAAGCGACGGTAACAGTAAAAATCAACGCAATTAAAAGAAGGGCTTTTTTCATGTTTCCTCCATTTTTTGAAACGAAAATGATTCTATAAAAATTATTGTTGAATTTCCATAATTTTGTCAACTTTTTTTATTTTTACTGTTGAAAATGTCTAATTCTTACCTTGAAAGAAATGAATCATTTCACATTTATATGTTATAATTCTATCATGCTAAACAAATCAATAATTATAATACTTCTAATTATTTTTTTCACTAAAACACCTGTCATTGCTAAAGATCTTTTTTTTGAATTCAAGGCTGACAGACCATTATTCCTTTTTCTTCAAGCTGGCTTACCAGGAAATGATGAGAAACCAATTGAAATTGAGGAAAACACAGAATTTAATGCATCCTGGAACATCAGCGGGGCATTGATATTTGCATCACATGATAAGATAAAAAAAAAGCGCTACAATGGAATAAGTTCGTCATATCTTACTTCTATCAGTAAACCTGATTGGTCTAAAATAAAATATCGGGTCCAACTGAAGTGGAAGGATAAAACTGGTAAAGAAATCAAAAAAGATATTATTAATGGAGATTTCAACGATTCATCTATTAGAAAAACAGAAGAAGATGCGTTCAATTCCGGTGACAGTATCTATGTAAGAGATTATAAATTCTCTATTATTCTTAAAGATACTACTTACAAATTCTTAATGCCAATTTCCCCGGCAACATACAAAATGAATGTTGAAATCACTTATCCTGTTTCAGTATGGAAAAATTTTAATAAAAACTGGAACCTTGTTTCCAGGGGCAGGATGAGTTCCAGGACCCAGGATCGTGAAATTAAAGTCCTGGATACGACACCTCCTGAAGTAATACTTGAGAAAGGATTAGAAAAAGGGATCGATTCGTGTACAACTGGTGATCCACTTCCAGACGATGGTGCAAATGTTACAATTCTTGTAAAAGATAATAATCCTAATGCTGATATTAAACAAATAAGCCTTGAAAGTAATAATCAACTTTATATGTTTCCGGTTACCAAGACATTTATTTCTTTTGATGAAAATGAGAAATTCAGGTTTATTGGTGAATACAAATTCAAGATTCCTAATAGAAAGGGACAAATTCTTAAGGCTCCAATCAACGAAAATCCTCTAAAATACCAAATAATTGCATCAGACAGTTCTTCAAATGCTGGTGTGCTTAATTCTCAAATACCAAACAAAGATAATGATCCTCCAAACATAAAATTCATTTTCAATGATATTTCAGGAATTGTTTACAAAGACCCTTTTGATCCAATACATAGCAAAGGAAAAATCGAGATCGATATTACTGATCTTAATTCTAGGAAAGTTCTTTACGTTGATGAATACACAGCACCAGATCCAAAACCTGTTATTTTAAAAACAAATAATTTTGTAGTCAGGCAAAACATCCGGGTCTTGTTCCAGGCATTTCCATATGATAACGTAGATAAAAAACCTGAAGTTAAGCTTAATGGACAGCAAATAAGCAAAGAAGGAAAAAGATTTATTTTCACAGAAAGCTCAAGAAAAGAAACAATTCTTGAACTTAAAGATTCAAGTAATAATAAACGTAAAATAATCATACCAATCCATGTACGAAAAATGTATTTTAATACAAATACTCTTGGTATAGATAAATAAGTTGATATTTGTTTTAATTCCCCATATAATTATAATACAAAATGGTACTAAAATCTTGAAAAAGTTTGAGGTGAGAAAAATCAAAAAGTTTAAAGATAAATGGACACTGTTTATTGGTAAAATGCGTCGTTTTTTTAATGGTCATTTCAGAAAAAAAAGAGTTCAGAAATTTCTTGATAACAGACAGAACGAATGTGCAAGATGTGGAGCATGCTGTAAACTGATGTTTGTCTGTCCATTTTTAGTCAACCTTGAAGATGGATCTACAAGCTGTAGTATTCATACTAAACGTCCTATAAACTGCAGAATTTTCCCCATTGATATGAAAGATATCGGTGACAGAAATATCATTGACCCTAATGGTAAATGTGGTTATATTGTCGCAGATGATCCGGAAAGAAAATTATAAATTGATTTAATTCCCTCTCAGCAATAAATCAAAAATATTTATTTTTTTATCACCTTGATCTTGTTCATTCTGTGAAGGCTGCGGAACACCTTCTGGATTATTCGTGGCTTCAGTCAAAAGTGGTGCATTCATGATAGGGAATAAGGAAAATGCAGAAAAATCAGGTTTGATTTTTGGATTTTCAAGTGTTCCTCTTACTTTAGTTGTAAAACTAACACCTCTTCTCAAAACAGTCTCAGGTATTTTATTAGGTGATCCAAGAAATGTTGTTGGAGCTAGAAAAACCTTGAGTTTCAAATCAACTGATGTATTAAAAGAAATCTGGCCATGACTTGAAATATGGGTATTAGCTGTCTGTAAATTAGAACCTAACAGGATAAAATGGTGATTCCGTATCTGAAGCCTTCCATCGCCTGCACTGATTTTCTCATATCCAAGTGCTGGCGCATGTAACATATTTGCCATCATCACTAAAGGGGGAAACTGATTAAAATAGCCTCCACTAAAAGATATATTGAAATTACCAGTCAGAGTATCAATGGATGAAGAATTTCCCTGTATTTTCCCATTTATGCTACCTGTGGACACAACACTATCTTTTAGTGGTGTATTATTTTTTGTAATATCTCTTACATTAAGACCTGAACCTGAAAATTCCATTGAGTATGAAATCATATTCCTCACCAATACCTGTAAATTCTTTATTGTAACATTACCCTGAGGCTGTCTGGAATAAGCTGGATTACACGTCAATATCGGAATTTTTAATCGATTGTTCTGCCAAATTCCATTAAATTTAATATTTCTAATTGGAAAATATAGTCTCTGATAAGAAGGATTAGAAGGTATATAATGAATACTTATTGAAGAACTGGAATCCGAACTGGTAATTTTAAATCCATCAGAGTTTTTAAATGGAGATATATTTAAAGACATGGAATTAATAATTACAAAATTAGTCTGATATCTGAGTTCTGCCTGACGAACTCTTATGTTTCCAGTAACAGCTGGTTTCGTTGTTGATCCAGTTACTGAAATGATCACATTCACCTTTCCTTTCCTTGCCTTTACATCATCAGGAAGTTTGAGGAAACGCGAAATCATTTTTTTGAATATAACAAGGTTTATATCTTTTCCCTGAATAGTAAGATTAAGTAAGCTATTATTTATGGTTCCTGTAATAGTTTCCTGCATGAAAACATTGCGAAGATCTATAGAAATATTTTTTCCAGAAATCGCAACAGAACCCTGGCCATTTCTATTGCGATTTTCCTTTAGACCACAATTAACAAATTTAAGATTAAAATCGCTGTTTGAATCCCTTCCCTTCTGCATGACTGTTTTTCCACTGAGAGAAAAATATCCAGTTAAAGTAGGAAGTATATCATTCAAAAAATTGATTTTAAATACTCTTAATTTTCCAAGAGGTAAATTTGAATTGCTATAGTTAATAACCACTTTACCTGAAGCCGTTTTATTAATGCTACCTACAAGTGGCAAAGTTTTGTAATCAAATCTAAGATTGTTACCAGAAAATCCTCTTCTAGTAATATTTATTTTACCAATCAGGGATTGGACATCATATATTGGAATATTTAGTCCTTTTGCATCAATATACCCACTTTTAAGATTTCCACCGGAAATCTCGAATTTCAATTTAACTGGACCTGAAGCACTTGCCAGCATTTCAGAAAATTCAGGAACAAAGCTTGAAAAACTTTTAAGGACTGATACATTTATACTCTTTATTGAATATACTGTAGCAGACAGTCCAGATTTTGACTTCATATCATAATTACCCTTGAATTTCATACCACTTCCGCCAAAATCAAAAACTATTTTTCCTGATAAAGCTTTTCTTATACTGCCTCTAAATTGAATTCCATTTAAATAAAAGGAAAGATTATCTCCAGAAAATCCATCTTTTGTAAATTCTATTTTTCCAGAAAGTTTTTTTAACGAATATTCTCTGATATTTACAGAAACTGCATTTATATAACCTTTTTTCAATACTCCTTTGACAACATTCAATTTAAGTCTGAGTGGACCGTCAATTTTTTTGATCATATCACTCAGTTCGGGTACAAATGTCCCAATAAATCTTAATGATGATGCATTAATATTTTTTGGAGTAAATAATTCACCAGAAATCAATGTAGGATTCTGTAAGTCAAGTGCTGCTTTACATTTCAAATTACTCTTATTGGCAGAAATAACCAGATTTTCAGTCTGCAACACTTTATCACGAATAAATATACTTCCACTTGATACATTCACAGGAATTCCAGAAAGGCGAAATTTTGATCCTGCAGGAGATATCTGACCAGTTACTGCAATTTTTTTATCCTGTAAAATAATGTTTACATCACATTTCGTTTTTAGCCTGTCCAGTTTCAACCATTTGGGAAAAGTTAAAATTTTCTTTATCGTTGTAACATCTACAGGTTTTTCTGAAACTACATTCAAATCAACGAATAAACCATCCTTATTCGATACTTCTCCACTCAATCTGATGGGATTACGATTCTTTTCAGTCCATACATTAAACTCAGAAAAACGAATTTTATTTCTATCAAAATCAATCTTTCCACTAACAGTTCCACCTGAAAATGCAATAATTTTTTTAAATGGCTTTAAATTCAATTTAACCTTATTGAATTCAAGTTGCCCCACAGCGTTCCATTTTTTTAAAGCACTACAGGTCAGAGAAAGCGAAGGAATTGAAAAAGTTCCACCTTTAAGTACAGTTCGGAATAATTTCGCATGTTCCTTCAGAAAATATTTCGATGTATCTGATTCGGACAGAAATTTCACCGGGAATTGCGGATCAGATCTAATTTGCAAATCAACCGGAAAACCATCCAGAATATTTACAGATCCATTAAGTACCAATTCCTTTTTTTTCCCTTCTGGAATAAATCTCAGATCTTTGAAAAGAACTTTTTCAGTGGTATAGACCAATCCGCCCTGAAGAACCAGTTTTTTATATGGTACCCATTTATGAAACGGTTTCAGGTTTACAATAATATCCTTGGCAGAAAGCTCGCCATGTACTTTCCAGGTTTTTAAAGTTCCCCGGACCGAAAATTCACCCAGTAAACATTTTCCCCCAAGAAGTAACACATCTGTTATTGATCGAACCTTTTTGTTTCGAATCAAACGTTTACTGATATCAACAACAGGGAGT
>DAOVTB010000056.1 GCA_030633305.1 Candidatus Muiribacteriota bacterium | reverse complement strand
TTTGAAAGCTTCTGCAGGTGGTGAAAATCATGAATGGACAGAAATGTACCCATCTTTTGCTAAAATTGCTCATGAAGAAGGTTTTGATATGATTGCAAAAGTATTTGAAGCCATTGCGGTTGCAGAGAAACAGCATGAAAAACGTTATCTTGATCTTGCTAAGAATATTGAAGACGGTAAGGTATTCAAAAAAGATGCACCAGTTGTATGGAGATGTATGAATTGTGGTTATGTCCATGAAGGTAAAGAAGCCATAGATCTTTGTCCAGCATGTGCACATCCGCAGGCTCATTTTGAAGTACTTGCAGAAAATTATTAGAATTAAAGAGAAACATAATTATAGTATAGAAAGTTAATTATTAATAAAGGAGTCTATATGGCAACAATTACTTTACAAGGAAATCAGATAGATACGATTGGAGAATTACCAGAAATTGGTTCTAAAGCTCCGAATTTTTCACTTGTTATGGGTGATCTTTCTGAAATAACTTTGGCTTCTTACATAGGAAAAAAAGTTATTCTTAATATTTTTCCAAGTCTTGATACACCTGTATGTGCGGTTTCTGTGCGTAGGTTTAATGCTGAGGTCAGCAAACAGGACAATACTGTTGTTCTTTGTATTAGTGGTGATCTTCCTTTTGCACATTCCCGTTTTTGTAGTACAGAAGGTTTGGATGATGTTGTAAGCCTTTCAACTTTTCGCGATCAGGCTTTTGGAAAAGATTATGGAGTTGTTATAACAACTGGACCATTAAACGGTTTGATGTCGCGAGCAGTTGTTATTGTAGATGAAACAGGAGTTGTAAAATATACCGAACAGGTGCCTGAAATTGCACAGGAACCTGATTATGCTGCTACTTTGGCAGCATTGTAATTAACATAGTACTAATAATTTCAACTGCAGCATTTATTGCTGCAGTTGTTTTATTGGATATCGGAGAATTAGACCATGTTTAATGAAGAACGTGATTATAATAAATTTTCATGGGAAGACCTGGGAGATATTGAAGAAGGCAGACCTGAATTGGGACTTGAAGTGCCTGTTTTCCTGTATAGGTTGTTTCAATACACACTCCGTGATGTGCTTATTACTGAATTTAGTGTTGAAAAAGCAAATGATATAATTGAAAAAACTGGAAAATTGGCAGGATTTCACTTTTGTGAGAACATGTTAAATAAAGATATTGATTTTAACATGTTTGTAGCAGAACTACAGAAAGTTCTGAAAGATAATAAAATCGGATTGTTGAGATTAGAAAAAGCTGATCTGAAAAGTCTAGAAATGACTCTTACTGTTGCTGAAGACCTGGATTGTTCAGGACTTCCATTTACGGATGAAGTTGTATGTAAATTTGATGAAGGTTTTATTGCTGGTATTTTGGAATCATATACCGGAAAACAATTCCGGGTAAAAGAAATTGACTGTTGGGCTAGTGGTGACAGGGTCTGTAGATTTGATGCAAGACCCGAAGAAGAATTAAAATGATTGATTCGGCAAGCGAAAAGATTAAAATACTTTTACAGGGTAAAATCCCAGACCTTATCGATATAGAAAAGATTGATGATGAAAGTAAAAAAAAATGTGCTGAACAGTTAAATAAACTCTTTGATTTTATGAAAGAAACTCGAGATTTTATTTTACCATTATCACGAGGAGAATTAACTGATTTAAAAGTTTCTTCTAATAATTTTCTGGGTTCCCCCTTTAAGGAATTACATTCTCGGTTGCTTCACCTGACATGGCAGGCAAAACAGGTGGCAAACGGTGACTTTAATCAGAGAGTTGATTTTATGGGGGAATTTTCTGAAGCTTTTAATTCTATGATAATTTCTCTTGATAATAATGAAAAGGTACTTAAAAATAAAATTGCCGAGCTTGAGGATGCAATGGATCGAATTAAAACTCTAGAAGGTATTTTGCCAATATGTTCCAGTTGTAAAAAAATTAGAAACAAAGATTCAAATCCAGGCGAACAAAGCAATTGGGTACAAATGGAAAGCTATATCAGCGATAAGACAGATGCAGAGTTTTCGCATTCTATATGTCCAGAATGCATGAAAAGACTTTATCCGGATTTAGCGGATAAAATAAGTAATAAAAAAAGTAAAATTTGAGGAAAAAAATGGAAAGAATATATTTTGATCACAGCGCATCTACTCCGGTTAGAGATGAAGTCATTTCTGAAATGACAAGATATTTGAAAACTGCATTTGGAAATCCATCCAGTATCCATTCTTTTGGTATGGAAGCAAGAAAAATGCTGCAGGATTCCCGGAAACTTATATCAAAAAAACTTGAATTGGATAATTCTCAGGTGATATTTACATCAGGTGGTTCTGAAGCAAACAATTTGGCAATTAAGGGAGTTGCTTTAGCGCGAAGATCTAAAGGTAACCATATAATTACTTCTGCAATTGAACATAAATCTGTTCTTGCGACGTTTAAATATCTTGAAAAACAAGGATTTGAAATAACTATTTTACCAGTAGATAAAAAGGGTACAGTATCTTTGGACGTTTTGAAAAAAAATATTCGTTCATCTACAATCCTTGTATCAATAATGTATTCAAATAATGAAATTGGAACAATACAGCCGATAAAGGAACTTGCAAGGGTATGTCATGAAAATGATATCCTTTTCCATACCGATGCTGTTCAGGCAATTGGCAAAATAAAGGTCGACTTTATTGATTCTAATGTTGATTTATTGAGTTTTTCAGGGCACAAGATTAATGGTCCAAAGGGAATAGGGGCACTTATCTTTAAAAAAGGACTTGAACTTGAATCAATAATTCATGGTGGTGCGCATGAATTTGGTTATAGAGGCGGAACAGAAAATCTATCCGGAATAGTTGGTTTTGCCAAAGCGCTGGAATGCTGTGTTGATGATCTTGATGAATACATGAAAAATATACTGAAATTACGTAATATACTTGAAAATAAATTTATTAAAGCAATTCCAGAAGCTAAAATAAACGGAAATATGGAAAATCGTATGCCTCATCTTATGCATGTAAGTATTCCCGGAATGAAAGCTTTTGATTTACAGACAGCGCTTAATGACAATGGAATTGCAATTTCTGCAGGTTCCGCATGTTCTGCTGAAGATACGAATTATTCTCATGTCTTAAAAGCTCTTAATCTTGATTCTGTAGATGCAATAGGCAGCATTAGGGTTTCACTTGGAAGGGGTAACACTGCCTCGGAAGTGGATCACTTTATCAAAACAGTGGTACCAATAATTAAGACATTAAAAAAATAAAATATCAGGATTACTAAATTAATTGGATATGAGAAAATCATTTGATGTTAAATTTATTCCCAGTGGTAGTGGTGACGAACTTAAGATAAATGGCCAGGGGACGGTGGTTATCTATGAGGATGGAATTGAGATTACTGGGAAGTATACCAAAACTTTTGCAACTCCTAAAGATGTAAAACATCTTTTTCATATTGAAAAAATTGCAAATGTTATTCGTACTGATGAAACAATATTTTTTCAGATATTGGATGATAATGGAGATTTGAATTGCAGTTTTGACGCAGGAGAATCCTCTGTTTCCAGTCAAATTGAATTGATGCTTCCTTCAGTGATAACTCAAAAATTTCAAAAACAGATGTTTGAAATACATGAGTTTACAGAAAAACTCTTTAGGACAACCCCTAAAGCTTATGTTTCCGATTTTCTTGTTAAATTTATTATTGGTATTTTTATACTTATGGTGATTAATGGAGTTGGAATCATGAGTCCTAAAGTGGAAGGTCTCATCAGCTGGGGATCAAATGTAAGTTATTTAACTACTTCAGGGCAATGGTGGCGCTTATTTACCTGTATGTTTATACATATTGGAATAATTCATTTAATTTTTAATATATGGGTGTTGAAGGCAGTAGGCCCTTTGGTAGAAAGACTTTTTGGGAATGCTGCTTTTTTTATAATATTCCTGTTCTCGGGAGTTTGTGGAAGTTTGAACAGTATATACTGGCATTCAAATTCGATTTCTGCGGGTGCTTCGGGAGCAATTTTTGGGATATCAGGAGCACTACTGGCTTATATAGCTGTTTTCGGTAAATCAATTCCAATGGAAGTCTTTAAAGATCTGAAAAGCAGTTACCTAAGCTTTATTGTATATAATCTAATATTTGGTGCTGCGATAACAGGAATAGATAACGCTGCGCATATTGGTGGGCTTATCGGTGGATTTGTTATGGGATATTTTTTGGCTATGCCTCTGGACCTTGATTTAAGAAAAGTAAAAGTAGGATCTACAATTTTTAAAGGAATTATCCTGTCCGTTGTTATAACCAGTTTTATATGGTCATTGATTCCAAAGTATACAGGTGAATTTCAACAAACTCTAGAATGGTTTGCTAAGGAAGAAACTGCGGCAAATGAAAAATTTAAATATCATATCAAGATTTTACGTGATCATCCTGAAAAAGCAATAGAAGTCGCTGACGGTATTGATAAAGATTGTCTTATAAGGTGGATAAGCATTGTTAATAGATTTTCAAAATTGAAAATACCAACAAATACTGTTGTTTACAGGAGATGGCAAGTTACGTTGAAATTTGCAAAAATTCAGCAGGATTCAATGGAGAATATGGTTCAAGGCTTGAAGCGTAATGATATCAATAAAATCAACAAATTTAAAGAGCTTCAGGATCAGGCAAAACAGACAATTATCGAGATGAAAAATATTGTTAGTGGTAATTAATAGAATTATTTAAAATAACTTGATGTTAAATCCTCGAATATGTTTTCCACAGCGTTGAATGCACTTTTATATTGTTTAATCTTTTTTCTCATGCCCTCATTATTCCAGTTAAGCAGATCTGTTGTAAACTGTTTTAAATGCTCGATATTTTCAAATGAATTATTGTAATTAGCGGTTTCCAAAATAGTTATGATATGTGAAATGGCTAATTTATTTAGAGAATCTCCCGAATTTAAATCGCATTCTGTGAGAGTTTTATTAATGACAGTATATATTTTTTTGATATGATCAGTTTTAATATCAGGCCATATCTTGTTTCGGCGTTCAATATAGGCTGCTTCATTATCCATATGATGGAGAAAGTATTTCTCGGAAATTAAATCTACAGCTGAAAATCCATTTTTCCCCAGCATGGCAATTGTTGAAAAATAATGAAGAAGATCAGCAATATGAAAATGCCAGTCAAATCTTCTTGAACCGCAGTCATAAATTGAACAGCGATGTACAAGATGTTGTAGCTTTTTAAAAACAGACTCTTCATATTCAGGTGCTGGTAAATGATTTTTTCTTTTCAAGAGATCAGTTCCAAAATGGATTGTACCAGATTCGTTAAACTCATCATTTTTTTTATGGATGCAGTCAAATCTATCTTCAAAATAGATCACATTGAGATTTTCCAATGATTCTGGAAAAAGTGGTTTTAAAAGTTCAACGTAATTCATAAGGACAATTTCAGCCCTGTGCCCGCCAATAGTAAAGAAATAAAAATTTGAAAATGGAAGCTTTTCCTTGAATAATTCAGGATTTTCATTTTTCACGTTCTGGATTCTTTCCAGCAGAGCATCTCTAACTTTTTCGCGATCCGGATTAGCAGGATCACAGGCATTATCGAAAATTTTTGTTATTCTCTCGTTTGATGATAAAGTTCCGTCAGGTGTCCTGTATAGATCACCTAGAATCTCATCTTTTAAGTCATTACTGATAAATTGTGCGATTTGAAATCCAAGTCCATAGCTCAGGCTTTTTCCAGAAGCACATACATCTCCCGCTAAAACCGTTATAGCTTTATTATATTTAGGGACATGTTTTTTTGCATATGAATTTTTGTATATTTCCCATCTTCCATCTGGTTTTCTCAATCTTTGTTCAGATTGCATTGTGATCGTACATTTTCTACCAAGATCGTGTAAAGGTTTCTGGATGTCAAAGCTTAAACCACCACTTAAAATGTATAAAACGATGAGACCATGGGGATCAACGCCCAGGATTTCGTTTTTCAGTGGTTCCAGGTTTAATACAGTTCCAATAGCATCAGTAAGCAGTTCCTTGTATTCCTGGCCTGAAATCAATGGATTATTACATAGTTCACGAGTTTGTGATGTTGAAACAACAAGTCTTCTCAGGTGAGGAGTGTTTTTTTCTGGAGTAATTATTTCATATAATGATGCATCATCAGTTCTTTGAATTGTTTTTAGAAAATCATTCATGTAAATCTCAGTACAATTTTTTATACAAAGTATAATACCCTTAATGATTAATCAAGAAAAATGATATAATTAAATGATTAATTCGAATATTGTTCTTGAATGAACCGGATTTTGATTAGAAAAATACTTGATATAAAAGAAAATAATAAAAATTTGAGATAATATATTTAAATAGGATTTAGGAGTGAAAAATGGAAAAAAACATTATAGAAATTATGATAAATGATAGTATGCCTGAGTTTAATCATATGCTCAAAACTGCTGTAGAATTTGTTAGATCCGATGAACTATCTTATGAGAGCCGAGCTACAGTTATGGGAGGGTTACTATATTTTATAGCTCCTGAGGATATAATCCCAGATGCTTATGCTGGTATTGGTCTTGTAGATGACTTTTTGATTCTTATATTTTCTATTGATGTAATTATGGGAATTGAGAAACAAAAAGTAACTGATCTGGGTTTGCGTATTAATTCATCAATATTTAGAAAGATCCTGAGTGATATTGGAATGTTAAAATCTTCTGAACCGGGATTTTCTGAAAGACTTCTGAAATTTGCAAAAGTTATAAAGAATTTTGTTTATAAAGAGAATACAGCTGCTCAATATCTAAATATGGCTAATGAGGATTTAGAAGATCTTCTTTCGGTAATTACTCGAGAAGCAGATCGGGTCAGAATATCCATAAAAGATGGTAATAAAGCCGGAAGATTATCAGGAGATGTCCTTTGTTTTGTAGAATCAAAACTTTCTAATCTTATGAAATGTATCATTGATTGATAAGAAATAAATCTATTAAAATAGTAATATTAGGATTTGGCTATTCTCAATATAAATTTGAAATTAATATAAACAGTTTTATACATTCGCATTTATCTTGACAAGGAACCTATTCTCAGTTAGCCTTGTCATTGATTATGGAAAAAGATAGAAGAGAAAAAAGCAGGAAAAACTGGCTGTCGCGAAAACCACTTTGGTTTGAAATATTCATAGTATTTGGAACTTTACTGGTGCTGACAGTTCTTATTATAGCCTGGAATTCATATGAATATAACGAAGAAGTTATATTGAAAATGTCAAATAATCTCATCAGGCAGGTTTCAGATATGGTTATTGAAAAAACCTGTAATTACATGAAGCCTGCTACTTCACTTTCACAATTAACTTCACTTTTAACTTCTGATCACCAGGAACATTCCGTCCAGTTACCATATTGTAAATGGCTTGAGGAGTATGCTCTGCGGGTAATTGATTATTATCCACAGCTTGCTATGTTTAATTTTGCCGATGAAAAAGGAAATTTTCTTATGTTGAAGAAATTCCAGGATGGCAATATAGCAACAAAGATTATCGATAGAAATATTAACCCTCCACTTGTTCTCTGGAAGTTCAGGGATTCAAATCACAAGGTGATTACAACTCAGCCCTCTAGAGTTGTGGAATATGACCCCAGGACCAGGCCATGGTATACAGGTGCCAAAAAAGCTATGAAAAGTTACTGGTCAGACCTGTATGTGTTTTTCACTGACAAGAAAGTTGGTATGGCGGCATCTTATCCGGTAATTAATAAAGCCGGGGATTTTACAGGTGTTTACAGTATTGATATTGAAATGGATAATATTTCTGATTTTCTTAAAGGACTTAAGATTGGGAAAACAGGAGTAGCATTTATTATTAACAAAAAAAATGAACTTGTTGCATTTCCAGAAAAAGGAAAAAATGTGACAAAAGTTGGAGACAAATTTAGACCTACTCGCTTTGAAGAATTGGAACAGCAATGGATAAAAGACAGTTTTAAAAAAAGAAATTTAAAAGAAGGTAATAGCAAGTTCATATATTCCTCTGGGGAAAAAGATTATTTAGCATCTTTTTCTGCTTTTCCTGGCATGTTCAAAGATCAATGGGTACTTGTTATTCTTGCGCCAGTAGATGATTTTGTAGGTGATCTGGATTATGCAAATAAGGTAATATTGATTTTTTCAGTAGTTGTTATGGGAATTGCAATAGGTCTTGCGATAATTCTTTCACAGCGTGTTTCCAGACCTATTGAAATTTTAACATACCGTGTTAAAAAAATAGGAAGTGGAGAATTTGATGAAGTAATTGCAATTGATGCCCAGTATGAAATTGAAGAACTTGCTGACGCATTCAATAAGATGAGTTTTGATCTGAAGAGATATATTGAAGAACTTAAAATTACTACTGCTGAAAAAGAACGTATTCAAACTGAATTGGCAATTGGTTCGAGGCTACAGCAGAGTCTTCTTCCACTTGTAAGCCCTGTTGTTGATGGTTTTGATATTTATGGGACGAGTATTCCAGCCCTTGAAGTCGGTGGAGATTATTTTGGTTACATTGAATTTCCTGATGGAAAAATTGGGCTGAATATAGGTGATGCTGCAGGAAAAGGACTTGGAGCGGCCATGTTTGTGGCTTCATGTCGTGCAGCATGCAAGGCCATTGCCATAAAGACCATGGAACTTACAAAAATTCTTGGCGTTACAAATAAACTTTTAACCAAGGATTCGGAATTGAATGCAATGTTTGTTACTTTTTTTGCATCTATTCTTGATCCGGCAAAACGTATTTTGAAATATTCAAACGCAGGACATAATCCTCCGGTTATTGTTAGAGATCATGGTAAAACTATTGAAGAACTTCCGTTTGCAGGAATTGCGCTTGGTATATTTGATGATTCTGAATATATTGAAGAACAGATTGAACTTAATCCCGGAGATATCGTAGTTTACTATACCGACGGAGTCGTGGAGGCAAAAAATTCAGCAGATGAATTTTTTGGAAAAGAACGTTTCTATGAATTTCTTCGTTCGACTAAGGATCTTTCTTCACGGGAAATCGTGGATGGTCTTGCAGAAGATTTGATGATATTTACTGGTGAAGCCCAGCAGTTTGATGATATTACGATGATTATAATGAAAACACTTGAGGGATGAATTGATTTGCACTCTTGGCAGTCCTTGACATCTCAATGAAATGTCAGATAAAATGGAGACTATATATGGATAATAATAAACCCTCTATTATAAAAAAAAGACCTTTATGGTTGGAAATCTTTGCATTTTTTGCAGGCCTTCTAGTATTTTCTGTGCTTGTTATTGTATGGAATACGTATAAAAACAATAGTAATGCAGTGCTAAGTTTATCAGATGATTTGATGGGGAAAGTTACTGAGATTGTTGTTTTTAAGACCGGAAATTACATGGAGCCAGCCGCTACGGTTACACGTTTTACTGCATCAATCCCTTCGATTCTGGAAAATGGAATTATTGGAAATGATGACCTTGAAAATTATTCGATAAAAGTTTTAAAATATTATAAACAGTATGCAATGTTCAATTTTGGAGATGAAAAAGGGAACTTTGTCATGCTGAAAAAAATGACCGATGGCACGATTGCAACTAAAATTATAAACAGGAATAATGATCCGGTCACTGTTACTTGGAAATACAGAAACGTTGTGGGTAAGGTTATAAAAAATGAAGTTCTTCCATATGACAATTATGATCCTCGCTTAAGACCTTGGTATATTGGTGCCAAAAAAACTGGTGATGCTTATTGGACTGATCCGTATGTTTTTTTTACAGATAAAAAAATCGGAGTAAGTGCTTCATATCCAGTTTTTTCAAAGAATAAGGATTTTCTAGGAGTTATTGGAATTGACATAGATCTTGATCTTATTTCGAAATTTCTAAAAAAATTAAGAATAGGGAAAACTGGAGCTGTAATTCTGATTAATAATTCGGATCAGATTTTTGCATACAGGGATGTTTCAAAGATAATCAGGAAGGATGGCGATAAATTTCGTCCTGTCAATGTCAATGAATTTGAAGAAGAGTGGATTAAACAGGCTGTATTGAATCATAAAAAATCCAATGTCGATAAGTTTAATTATAAATTCAATGGAAAAAAATATATTGCTTCGCTATCAAAAATTTCTGAATCTTTTGGGAATGATTGGAAAATTGTAGTTGTGGTTCCTGAAGATGATTTTCTGGGACCTTTAAGGAAGACTAATAAATTAACCGTCGGTTTTGCTTTTATGATATTGTTGTTCGGTGTTGTTATTGCAACTATGATATCTAAAAGGGTATCTCGTCCTATTATGTATTTGACTGAAAATATCAGAAAACTTGGTCAAGGAGATTTGGATGTAAAGCTGGACGTTGGGAGCCAGATGGAAACAGCACAATTGGCACTTGCATTTAATAAAATGTCAGATGATTTAACGTTGCATATTCAGGAATTAAAAAAATCTACTGCTAAAAATGAACGTTTTAAAACAGAACTGGATATTGCTGCTAAACTTCAAAGGAGTCTTCTGCCAGTTGAATCGCCTGACATTAAGAATTTTGATATTGCCGGTACAAGTATTCCTGCGCTTGAAGTAGGTGGTGACTATTATGGTTATATCAATTTTTCTGAAAATGAACTAGGTGTCGGAATTGGTGATGCTGCTGGAAAAGGACTTGGTGCCGCTATGTTTGTTGCCTCATGCCGAGCAGCAAATATGGCGATTTCGATGAAAACTCAGGATCTGCCTACTATTTTAGAAATTACTAATAATTTGCTTGTTAAAGATGCTGAAAATAACTATATGTTTGTTACTTTTTTTGCATCAATATTGCATTCCAAAGAACGTGCGATTACTTATTCCAATGCTGGCCATAATCCTCCCATATTGATTAGATCGGATAGTCAAAAAATAGAAGAACTTACTGAAGGTGGAATTGTAATGGGGATTTTTAAGGATTCCCAATACGAAGCAGTAAAAATCCAGCTTGAAGTAGGGGATCTTCTATTTTATTTTACCGATGGAGTTATAGAAGCTAAAAGTCCCGAGAATGAATTTTTTGGTAAAGAATATCTGATCAAGTTGTTAAAAGAAAATATGGAAAAAAGTGCATCTGAGATACTTTCTCTTATTAAATCGGAAGTATTTAAATTTACTGATATTGCAGAGCAGTTTGATGATGTAACAATGATTGTTGTTAAAGTTGTATGAGTATTATGAAAAATGATTATTGTGATATTCTAGTAATTGGTGGAAATGCTGCGGGTTGTAGTGCGATTTCCCAGTATTATAGAACTTCAACTTCTAATAAAAAATGTATTTTAATCGAGAAAAAACCCTATATATCATATTCTTCATGTATTTTGCCTTTTTTTATTTCGGGCGATATCAGTTATGACTCGCTTTTTACTTCAGCGCATGAAAGATTTCTAAAAAATGGAATTGATGTTAGAACGAATACCTATGCTGAAGAATTGTTGATATATAAGAAGCAAGTTAAACTTTACTCAAATAAAGAAAAAAGAAATTATATTCTTAATTATGGAAAGTTGATTCTTGCTACAGGTGCAGTTCCAATTAATCCTTTTTCTGATGTTGCTGGAAACTACACATTACGTTCACCTGCTGACGCTTTTAAAATGAAAGAATTTATCAATTCCAAAAGACCGTATTCTGTTGCTGTTATTGGAAGTGGACCGATTGGCCTTGAAATGGTTGAAAGTTTTAAAAAGTCGGGAATAAATGAAATATATATCTTTGAAGAAGCTGACAATATTCTCGGAGGTCGAAATAAGCGTGTATCTGAAGTTTTAGAAAGTGTCCTGAAAGGAAACGGGATAAGGATAATAACTGGAAAAAGGGTGAAAACAGTTCAAAAGAGCGATAAGCTTAAAGTTATTTGTGACAATTTCTCCGTAGATGTTGATTTTGTTCTTACCGCTGTTGGCGTTAAATCAGAAAACACATTATTTAAAGATTCACTGAAAATGGGAGTTTCAAATGGGCTTGTGGTTTCTGGAGATATGGTGACTTCAAAAAATGGAATCTATGCAGCGGGGGATTGTTGCGAGATTTCAAATTATTATGACAATAAACCTGGTCCCTGGTTTTCAGGTGTATTAGCCAATCGCTGTGGTAGAATTGCGGGATGGAATGCTTCTGGATTAAGAAAAAAATTTCCAGGTCATTGTGGAACAGTCTGTTTTAAGATCTTTTCAACTGAATATGCATCTACTGGATTAACAGAATCAGATTTTGACAAGGATAAACACAGGTTGTTTATAACAAGATCATCATCCCGTGCTGGTGAACTTGGCTTTGGATACCCTGTATTGACACAGTTGATAACAGATAAAAAAGGTGTGATTCTTGGTGCTGCCATGGTTGGGCGAGAAGGAATTGCAAAAAGGATTGATATATTCTCGATTTTCATCATGCAGAAGATGGATATTCAAAGTGCCTCTGAAGCAGATTTAACTTATAGTCCAATGGTATCTCCTGTCTGGGATCCTGTATTGGATGCGCTCAATAGTGCAGTTTTTAATTTTTGAAAGTAAAAGCATTTTAACTTTAGTGTGTTGACTAATACAATAGTGTTTTATATAATACGTGAGGTTTCTAGTACATTGGAGTTTTGTCATGATCTATAAATTATTTGCATTTTCAGTTATCCTGTTTGGTGCTGGAATATTACTTGCAAAATGGGTTGTATCAAAGAAAATAGATTTTTTGATAAACATTCCTATCGCTCTTCTTAAATTTGCGACTGGTTTTATTGAACGGAATCCTTCTTTTTTAAGGATTTTCTTATTTATTTTCCTGTTTAATTCTGCTAATGCAGTAATTTATTTTTTCTCAGGCTTAGTACCGTATCTTCCTATTATTTTAAATGTGTGGCTCGGGATGAATATTGGTATTGTTTTTATGACTCCGCCAGAGCTGAAAAAGGAATTGTTCTTTAAAAATCAAGATATAGAAGAAACAGAGATAAACGATGATGTAGGGAAAGGATTGATCGTGCTGATTGCGGCCTTTGCTTTTATAGTAATAGAACTTTTTGCTATCTTTTTTGCAATTTCGCTTTCTCATGAAATCAACATTATTGTTATTAAAGGTATGACGTTTACTACTGAGCGATTTAATGAATTTATAAAACTGTTCCTTCAATATACTATAGTAGGGTTATTTATTGCAGCATTTATTGAAACGTATCTTATCAAAGATAGTATTCCTCCTAAAATCAGTTCTTGACAAATCAGAAAATAATCCGAATGGCTGTGTTGAAATCAGAAAACGAGAAACTCTCAATTTGATTATCCTCCTATGCAGATATAATTACGAATAATTACAATTAATTTTATTTTAATTTGAGTTGAAGCTATTTGGATGTATAATAGGTGCAGAGATAAAATACAGGAGATTTTTTATATGAAAAAAATAGTTATACTTTTAGTCGCAGTATTTATGGTAGCAACTCTATTCTCAACACCAGTCAGAGCTCAAAAAGAATGGACAGTTGGAGTTTTCCTGAATGGTGATAATAACCTTGAAGGTGCTGGAATTGATGATATTACAGAAATGGAAAAAATCGGTTCAAACGATGATCTTAACATCGTAGTTCAGTTCGACCGGGCTAATGGACATGATACATCTCATGGAGATTGGAAAGGAACAAAAATATTTTATGTAACTAAAGATAGCAACTCTTCAACAATAGGTTCTAAAGTTGTAAAAGATCTTGGCGAAGCTGATATGGGTGACTGGAAAGAACTCGTAAAATTTGCCAAATTTCTGAAATCTGATTATCCGGCTAAAAAGTATCTCATCATTGTGTGGAACCATGGTGCTGGCTGGAAATTCACTGGTGAAAAAGAGACTATTAAAGGTTTATCATATGATGACTCTTCAAATAACCATATGACAGTTCAGGACATCGCAAAAGCGATGAGTGCAATTAAAAAACTTCTTGGAAAGAACCTTGATATTTTTGGAATGGATGCATGTCTTATGCAAATGGCTGAAGTTTCATATGAATATAGAAATGATGTTGATTATGTTGTAGCCAGTGAAGAAACTGAACCAGGCGATGGATGGCCTTATGAAGATTTTCTTAAATTAGTTGATAGAAAACCAAATATCAGTGCTGCTGACTTTGCAAAAGGAATCGCAAAAGTTTATGCATCTTCTTACAGTGGTGGATCTCAGGGTTCAAGACCAGGTTGTACACAGAGTGCCCTTGATTGTAGCAAACTTGAGAAAGTAACTGCTGCTATTGATGAATTTGGTAAAGCTATTGTTGATAATATTGAAGAAATCAGTGAAAAAGTAACTAGTGCAATCCGCGGTGCAGATGCATTTTACTATAGTGACTATAAAGATGCTTATCATTTTGCAAAGCTTATGAGTAACAGCCCAAATAAAACAGTAAATTCTAAAGCAAAAGCAGTTATGGTTGCAATTGATAACTGTGTAATCGCAAACTATGTTTCAAAGGGTTACTATGCAAAACATGAAAACGCTTACGGGCTTTCACTGTATATTCCTAGAGAATATCAGTACAGACCAAATTATGAAGATCTCCTTTTTGCTAAAGATTCAAACTGGGATGAAGCACTTAAGGCTACATTTGCAATTAATGCTAAAGTATCTGATGTTAAAGCTGTCATTGCTGCAGTAATATCTGGTGAAGCTTCACCTGAGTTTCTAGCTATAGTATTGAAGATAAAAGCAAATATAGATGATGAAGAATCTTTCAATGCATTTATTGATGAGCTTCAGGAATCTAAAAATTATAATCTGATTAAAACAGCAAACCTTTTGAAAGAAAACCTTACAAATAAAGAAGTAAATGAACGTTCTGGAAATCCAAAATATATTGGAAAATTGATCAATCTGATCAAATAAGAACGGAAGGTAGTAGTAATAAAAAAGATCCCCTGATTTCGGTCGGGGGATCTTTTTTATATGATAGTTAATACCGGTGCCAGATGGACTTTTGTTTCACAGCTTGAATATTTTACTTTGAAATGAAAGTGCCCTGGCATCTTATACGCAAGGTGGGTTAAGCCATTGATTCAAGTTCTTCCCACCGATTATATGCAATTTCAAGTTTAGATTCCAATTCGTCTAAACGTATTTTTGATTTTTTTGCATTATCAGTATCTGTATAGAAATCAGGTAATGACATCTTCTGAAAAAGTTCTTCTTTTTCAGTTTCCATTTTCTCGATAAGTTCTGGAAGAGTTTCTAGTTCGCGTGTTTGTTTAAATGTTAACTTTTTCTTTGCTGATTCTTTTTTTCTTTCTTCGTACTGCTGCTTTTTTTTGGCTTTATTTATGTTTTCGTATTTCTCTAATTGTTTGGTTGTGAAAGTAAGCCATTCGTCATATCCGCCAATAATTTCCTTTATATGCCCATTATTTTGAAATGCTAATGTACTTGTTACGACATTGTTAATAAAACTTCTATCATGGCAAATAAGAAGTAATGTTCCCTTGAATTCAGTAAGTATCTCTTCAAGAAGTTCAAGGGTTTCTGTATCAAGGTCATTTGTAGGCTCATCAAGAGCAAGAAAATTTGATGATTTAGTGAATAATTTAGCTAGAAGGAGTCGATTACGTTCTCCGCCAGAAAGACAGCTGACATATGATTTTGCCTGATCAGGTGTAAAGAGAAAATCCTGTAGATATGATATAATATGTCTGCCTTTTCCATTTATAATTACTGTTTCAGAATGGGGAAGAACGTTCTCCATAACAGTCTTTTTTTCATCAAGTTGCTCCCTCAGCTGGTCAAAATAAGTAATCTCCAGATTGGTACCATGTTTTATTGTTCCGGAATCTGATTCGAGTTTTCCTAACAGTATTTTTAATAAAGTTGATTTACCGCAGCCATTCGGACCGATAATTCCGATTTTATCTCCTCGTTCTATTGTAAGATCAAGGTCAGTGATAAGATTTTTGGAATCAATACTATAGTTGACATTTTGTGCTTTAATAGCAAGTTTTCCAGATTTTTGAGAATCGACAATCTTCATGCTGGTTGATCCTTCAACTTCACGACGTTTTTTTCGTTCTTCTCTAAGCATCTTTAAGTCCCGGACTCTGCCTTCGTTTCTGGTGCGTCTGGCACGTATTCCTTTGCGAATCCAGACTTCTTCTTCAGCGAGTTTTCGATCAAATTTCTTCCATTCTTTTTCCTGGGCTTTTAAAACGGCCTGTTTACGTATTAAAAATGTCTCATAATCGCATGACCAGTCTACGAGCGATCCTCTATCTAATTCTATAATACGCGTAGCCAGTTTTCTGAGTAATGTCCGGTCATGTGTCACGAAAAGAATCGATGAATTGAGTCTTAATAGAAATTCTTCCATCCATATGATTGAATCGATATCAAGGTGGTTTGTGGGCTCGTCAAGGAGAAGCAAATCAGGTTCTATAACAAGTGCGGCAGCAAGTATTACTCTTCTTTTCTGTCCACCGGAAAGGTTATTATATATCCAGTTTTTTTCAAGGCTCATCAAGGTAGTTATTTTATTGATTTCTTCGGAAACTGACCAGCCATCATGTTTGTCAAGTTCGTCATATATTTTTGTAAGTTCTTCTTCTGTACTTCCGGATTGCACTGCTTCGTGGTAAGAAATAAGAAATTGACCACGTTTACCAAGTCCTTGAGCTATGATCTCAAAGACTGTTCCGGGTAAATTATCAGGGATATCCTGTGTGAAATAGGATATTCTAACGCTCTGCTCTTTTACTATATCACCAGAATCTGGTTTGATTTGACTATTCAGGATTTTCATCAGTGTTGATTTGCCGGTTCCGTTTCGACCAAGCAAACAGATTCGCTGATTTTTTTCAATTTGAAGAGAGACGTTATCCAATACCGGCGGCCCATTAAAAGCCATTGTGATATTTTGAAGTGAAATAAGTGCCATATTTTATATTCCTATTAAATATAATATAACCAAAATTTAATTAGTTTTGCCACTGATTTACACAGATAAAACACGGATTTTTGATTTGGAAAACTGTAATGCTTAATTGTGAATGGGTATACAATTTTAAAAAATCTATTTTCCCTTTAACTTCTTGATAATCTAACGTTAATTAGTAATTTTTTATTTGTGCAAATCTGTGTTAATCTGTGGCTATTTTATTATATCTTTATGGTGTGAAATGAATTTTTTAAATTTAGCAACAGCAAGTCCGCGATGACTTATTCTGTTTTTTTCTTCTAAAGTTATCTGCGAAAAAGACAGTTCATAACCATCAGGAAGGAAAACTGGATCATATCCAAATCCTTCTGAACAGGTCCTTTCGCTAAGTATTGTACCATGACATTTTCCTGAGAAGAAATATTCACTTTTTTCATCAGATTTGAAAAAGATTACTGTTTCAAAAAAAGCTCTTCGCTCTGTTATTCCCTCCAATTCTTTAAGAAGCTTGATTACATTAGCGTCATAAGTGCCTTTAGTGGAATATCTTGCAGAATGTACACCGGGCGCTCCATTAAGTGCATGGACAAAAAGCCCGGTGTCATCAGCAAGTACAGGAAGCTTGAATCTGTTGAAATAAGCTATCCCTTTAAGTCTTGAATTTTCCATCAGTGTATTACAATCTTCAATGACATCAATAGACTCTTCAGGAAGCATTAATTCAATTTCAGGAATTGAAAGAGCCTTCTTGTACTCAACAAGTTTGTCTGAATTTGATGTCGCTACGAGGATTTTCATTTTATGTTAAGAGCTTCCTTCTGGATGCGGATCAATTCCATGACTCCGTCCTGACCAAGTTGATAAAGTTTATCAAATTCATCTTTAGTAAAAGTATTGCCTTCAGCTGTTCCCTGTAATTCGAGAATATCTCCATTTTCATTCATTATTACATTCATGTCGACATCTGCAATGGAGTCTTCTTCGTATGGAAGATCGGTTACAGGAAGCCCTTTTACTATTCCGACACTTACTGCAGCTGCAAAACATTTCAGTGGATTTTTTTTGATCATTTTTTTCTTAATCATCCAATTAATAGCGTCATAAAGAGCAACAACAGCACCTGTTATAGAAGCACATCTGGTTCCACCGTCAGCTTGGATTACATCGCAGTCAAGCCATATTGTATGATCCCCGAGTTTTGTAAGATCAACAGCAGCTCTGAGTGTACGGGCTATTAGTCTCTGGATTTCAGTAACTCGTTCATTTGTGTGTCCTTTAACTCTTTCTCTTGTGTTTCTTGTATGTGTACTTCGTGGAAGCAGACTATATTCTGCAGTTATCCAACCTTTTCCTTGATCCTTGAGGAAATGTGGAACTTTATTTTCAACGGTTGCATTGCAAAGTACTTTAGTATTTCCTACACTAATCAGTACTGATCCTTCAGCATATTTTGTGAAATTTCTAACAATAGTAACTTCTCTCATCTGTTCTGGTGTTCTTCCATCAAATCTTTTAGTCATATCTAATCTCCTAATATAATATTAAATTTTTAACTTATCATTATGTTGATTTAAGTCAATTTTGTCAAGTGGTTATATTGTTTATTGATTACTGAACAATGATAAATTTCTTTCATCGGCCCTATACTTATAATAGCATGTGGCGCAGAGTGATTCATATGTGACTTCTGCTTCGCCATCAATGGCAACCTGGTCGCCTTCAAATACAAATTTACCATTTATTGTACGACCATTTAAAACAGCTTTACGACCACATCGACAAATTGTTTTTAGTTCTTCAATAGTATGGGCAAGGAGCAAGAGCCTCTTGCTTCCTTCAAAACCATTAGCTAAAAAGTCAGTTCGTAATCCGTAGCAGATTATAGGAATATCTTTTTTTACTGCAATTTCAAACATCTCATCGACTTGTGAAGTTGTGAAAAACTGTGCTTCGTCCACCAAAATGCAATTGATAGTGCCTTTTTTTTCGAGGTTCTGCACGATATCTTTTAGTGAATCACTTGAAGACACTTGTGCGTCCACTTGTCTTGTAACACCTAATCTTGAAACGATCTGATCGTTTCCTTTTGTGTCTATTTTAGGTTTAATGATTGCAGTGCACATTCCGCGTTCTTCGTAATTGTGTGCAACTTGCATAAGGGCTGTTGATTTCCCTGAGTTCATTGCCCCGTATCTGAAATATAACTTTGCCATGAATTATTTCCTTATTTGATGCTAATTGAAATTGTAATAACCTGTGGTTTTTCTTTTGTTACATAGTCAGAAGGAGTTATTGAAATAGATACATGTTTAACATTTCCGGATTTAGGATAAAGATTGAAGATGCTTGAACCGGGAAGTCTTTTATTTTCCCAACCTGCAGGCTTCAATTTTTCATTATAAAGTTTTTTATAGAATGTTGTAAATTCAGTTTCATTTTTCTTTGGATTTTTATCAGAAATTGAATATATGGCGTTAAACCTTTGAGGTGGATTTTTCATAGAACTTATAACTTTAATTTTTTTTACTTCAATAAATTTTGATTCTGGAAAAATCTCGATTTTTAATTCGGAAAGGAGCTTTTTGACGTCTTCATGGTTGTTCAAGGTTATTGAAGCCACAGATTTTTCTTTTTTAGCTACTGTTGATTTATCAGTAGTATTACTACTGCCACAGCCTAAAGTGATAATAAAAATGAAACTTACCAGTAAAATAATAGAATATTTCATAAAAATCTCCCTTAAATTTTGTTGTTATGCAATGTAGTATAAGTTATCTGAATTGATGAATTTCGTCAACTATTTTAACATGAGATTAAAGTTTTTACTCATAAATGACGATACTAATAGTAGAAACAGTATTTGAGGAGAGAGAGATGAACAAAATAAAAAACAAACTTATTACAAATCTGGACAATATGGCTAACTTGAATTCAATCTTTGTAGAAAGACTGGAAGCAAAAATATTTAACCGTAACCGCAACAGATTCGCTATTATTTAAAAAAGAGAATATTTTACAAGCCTGCATTCCAAAGGTCCGTTCATGATCTTGATTTTCTTTTCGGACCTTAATTGTATTTTTTTAATCATTCCCAGATTACCAGTCAATATATAAGCAGTATTTCCCTTAAAATTATTTTTTAGTTTATCTCCGATATCTTTATAGATAAGATCCAGGTTTTTTTCTGTATCAAGTCTTTTTCCGTATGGAGGGTTGATGAATATCAACCCATTTTCACAAGAATAATCTTCGTCAAGTTTTCTAATATTTTTGATATCGAGTTGGATGGATTTTTGAAATATCGGATGCTGCACAGTATTATTCATTGTTATAATAGTATATCTGTCTTTATCAAATCCCTGAAAAAGTTGTGGTATTTCCGTAATTTTACTGTTTGCCTCTTCTTTAACTTCAGCAAAGATTTCCTTATCAAAATTTTTAAAATATAGAAAACTGTAGAAATTCCTTAAATAACCAGGAGGAGTTGATGATGCCATAAGTGATGCTTCAGTTAAAATAGTTGCAGAACCACACATAGGATCAATTAATTTCATTCCAGGATTGTACTCCATATGTCGAAGAATAATCGCTGCAAGATGTTCCTTTATTGGTGCGATGAACTTCAGATCCTGTTTATAATTTCTCCGGTAAAGCGGTAATCCCGAACTGTCGAGATAAAGTGTCATATTGTTTTTCAATATGTAAGCAAAAACTTTGATCTCAAATTCATCCTTGCTGACAGATGGCCTGTCATTAAATTTCTTTCTGAATCTGTCAACTATGCCATCTTTAACGAGCATATTTACTATCATATCGTTTTTTATCTGTTTATTTTGATTAACACTATTTTCTACTATGAAAAGCGTATCAACGGGAAAATAATCTTCCCAATTGACGCCATATGCTTTTTTTGAAATATCTTCAGGAGTCTGAATATGACCTTGATAAACCTGAATCAACACTTTTGATGCGGTTCTCAAGCAGTAATTTAACTTATAAAGATCTTTTAAATCGCCATTTAACCTGACACCGCCTCTTTCAACTTCAAATGATTTGAAACCAAGTTCTCTCATTTCATCAGCCAGAATATCCTGACAGCCTGTAATTGTTGTAACTAATATATCCATTTATCTATCCTTAAAATATAAATTTTGATCTTTGAAATTGATATTATAATATCATATAAAGGTATTAAGAAATATGATTATTTCACACAAAGGCACAAAGAAAAGAAAATTTACCACGAAGAACACGAAGGGAATAAAAAAAGATACGAAAAGTTAAATTTACAAAGTCTTGTTATTGCTGTCATTGCCCTACTTGATCTGGTAATCTATTTCAATTGTTAAAGTAATTAAAATGGATCCCCGGGACAAGCCCG
>DAOVTB010000215.1 GCA_030633305.1 Candidatus Muiribacteriota bacterium | reverse complement strand
TGATATTCCTCCATTTTGTGAAGTTATGTTGAATGAAAATAATATTGTTTCAAAAAACGACTTCAACGGAAAATTTCTTTTAGAAAAAAATATAACAATTTCCAAAAAAATGAATCGTATGATCAATCAAAAAAGATATAAAATTGATTTTAAATTTTTTGATAATATCCTGTATAGAAAATCCGAAGATGACAGAATCATTCCAGTTAATAATATAAAATCTGTATTCATTGATTCAAAAACTATCGAGTTAAACAATGAATCATGTTATTCAACACACTTGATCATGTCAAAAAGTAAAAGAATTAAGTTGAAAATAATTGATAAAAATAATAATATAAGGTTTGTTCATATTAATCTCTCTGCGAATAATGCAGAACTGAATATAACTGATTTACAGGAGTGAAATTAATGATAAAGAGATATATTGGTTTTTTTGTACTTATCATATTTATTATAGCCTGTTCAGGCTGCGAAGGATGTCGTGGTTCTGGAACTCTTTCAGGTAATAAATATATTGATTCAACTAAATATAAATTTTCAATTCAGAAGAAAAGTTCCGAATTATTTTTTGATATTAAAAGTGATGAAGATATTAGAATTTCCAAAAATGATCAATTGGGTATATTTCTTAATGTGATTCCTCCTGGGTCAAAGTTATATAATCGGGATCCAAAAAAATTACTTTTAAATTTTATTCCAGTTTACAAACGAAATGTAAGTTCACTAGTTTCTGAAAAGAAAAAAAACCGGAAAATGTATATTCATAAGCAAAGTGCTTATGAAGCATGGTTTATGGGTGATTTAGCCTGGACCCCAACACAATATGTTATGTGGGGCTTAGTAAGAAAATCAGATAGAACTGGTTTCATCATAGTTTTGAAATGCCCTTTTAAACAATGGGATAAATGGAAAAAAAAACTTCTAGCAACTGCAAAATCATTTAAAATAATTAGATAAAAGAGGTATTTTATAATGGGAGCTCCTAAAAACTTTTTTGAAGCACTTGAAATGTATCTTGAGCTTGATCCTGCATTTTCTGAAAAAGCGTATAAGTATTTGACGAAATTCAACAGAAATTTTGAATCGACTAATTCTGTTAAGTATAGATTTGAAAAATGGTATTTTCATCAAATCTGGCAGGAACATACTGAATATGTTTATCATAGAAAAATAATTGATTATTAAAATAATCTCTCACATTATACAGAGGATTCAAAACTGATAAAAAGTTTTCTTATCCTTGAAAAAAATGGTGACAGCAGAATTATTTCTACAATAATAGCAGCACTTGGAAAATGTGGTGAAATATCAGATCTGCCAATTTTAAAAGATTATGTAAACCATTTAGATGAAAGAACGGCAGCAAATTCTGTTGAAGCAATTGGAAACATCTGCTTTAATCACAAACATCTTGGTGAAAATGACTTCTTTAGAAAGCTTCTTGATTCGCCAAATAAACGTGTAAAAGCAAATGCGGCACTTTCAATTTGGGTACTGGAGCAAAATCTTAATTCCAATGATAAGAATATTATCACAATGTTATTATCTGATAAAAGCAAATCATTGTCAGAATCATTTATGAATGAAAGTGGTAACATTACTGATATCTTTGCGAAAATCACTAGTCAGGAAGGCTATTCTAGAAAAGACTTTCAGGATATACTGATTTCCCTTGGAAATATGTTCACAAAGATGCGCTAAACCCGAATTCGTAAAATTTTTAATGCTTTAAATAAAGCTTGTGTTCCTAAGATTCCAGCATAGTTATTAAAATTATGTTTTAATAACTATGAGTGTTTTTTATTCGTGTCCTTCGTGGTAAGATTTTGTGTTTTTGATTAAGAAACAGTATAAATATTATTGTCCGACTTGATCAGGTAATTTATTTTATCTTGTCTGGGATATATTCATGTTCTCTACGTTTCAGAATTTTAATATCTGTAATTCTTGAAGAATTTGTCAGCTTATCAATAACATCCATACCTGTCAGCACTTTACCAAATACCGTATATTTCCCGTCAAGCTTTGGCTGAGGTTTAAAGCAGATATAAAATTGACTTCCGGCAGAATCAATATCTGTAGAACGAGCCATTGCAAGCGATCCTCTTAAATGTTTATTAGAATTGAATTCAGCTTTGATCTTATATCCAGGATCTCCAGTACCGCCAATTGGAAGCTTTGGAACTATTTTTCCCTGTCTTTGAAATTTCATAATATCTTCATGAAGAATAAAATCTTTTCCTCTCTCCCCTTTTGTATTTGGATCTCCTGCCTGAGCAACAAATCCAGGAACTATTCTGTGGAAAAGAATATTATTATAGAATTTATTTTCAATTAACTGAATAAAGTTTGAAACTGTATTTGGTGCCTCATCCTCAAATAAAACAAGTTTAACTTTTCCTTCAGTTGTAGTCAGTAAAACTTCCGGAAGTGGTTCGCTAATCTTTACAGGAAGTGCCTCTTCGATAGCAGATACTTTAGGTGATATATCTGAATCTATGCCATTTGCTTCTTTAATCTGGTTTTTTCCAAATTGGTAAAGTTTATCATCGCTAGTTTTCAAAGTGTATATTGCTCCTTTTTTAATTATATAACCTTTTATCTTCTTTCCGTTATTAAGAATCAGCTCCCCTGCTGTTAAAAATGATATGGCGCAAACCATTACAACAATTAAAATTAATATTTTCTTCATTTTCCATTCTCTCCCTTATTGTTTCTAACTAATAACTAATTGAAATAGATTCTGCGATCAAGCCGCAGAATGACAGTATTGTCATGTTTTTTTTACATTCATGTCCTTCGTAGTGATTTTTTCTTTTTTAGTCTTAAATACTCTGCGTCCACCGCGTTCTCTGCGCGAGATCTTTTTTCTTTTTTATTATATCACGATTCAAGTCCTCAGTATTACTAAATTTACCATTCCATTCTTATCAAACATCCAGACTTTGTTATTTTCCCTATCAACAAGTATAAACTTGTACTTCTGATTAACAACCATATTTCCAAGCGAATTACTGTAAAGCATTACTCTTTTAGACATTTTTTGGTATTTCTGTGTCTTTGAGATTTTGTTTACAATCTTACCGGAATTAACATAATTCATCAATGCTTTGGTACACATGTATCCATCAAGAACCTGTCTGATAATCTTTTCATTTTGTATGTATACTAACGAACCATTTTCAATTTCTTCAAAATTCTGCTCCAGATGCAGAATTTGAATTGCTGACGATACTTTACGAATAAGTATTTTCCCAGTATTAAAATCATTAATTACACTTGAAACAGAATATATTCTTGAATGAACTTCTGTTTTGATCTGTTTTGCCTTATAGATCATAGAATCCGGTAAAATAATTCTTCGAAGGCTGGTTAATTCTTTTACTTTATCAGAACTCAGACTCTTT
The DNA here is from genome assembly GCA_030633305.1 of Candidatus Muiribacteriota bacterium. Taxonomy (GTDB): domain Bacteria; phylum Muiribacteriota; class DAOVTB01; order DAOVTB01; family DAOVTB01; genus DAOVTB01. Next base: position 4,027 of record DAOVTB010000215.1, on the reverse strand, counting down.
ATCTGCTTTGCGCCATATGTTGACGTTATTATAAAGCTGACTAATTCTGAAAAATCTTGATAACATTTCTGAATTATTTTATCTCCACTGGAAATAGTACATAATCTAAAATTCAAAAAATCAGTTAATAAAATCTCGAAGCTTTCTTGAATCATTGCTTTTATATCCTGATACTAGAATATCACTATCTAGAAAGTATTTTCTATAACTATTATTTGGATAAGTTTCATATTTATATTGATATGTTCCTTCATCTTTGTTTTTATTACAATAGATTCTTACATTATCCCCAAATTTTATAAGATTGTATGCAGCGATTTTTTTTAGTTTAACATCTGAACACTTTTTCTTATGTTTACCCTTACTGATCTGATCATATGTAATATCATCTCCACGATCAATAACAGATTTAAGATAGTTAAAAAATCTGGATATTATAAATAACTCATTAAGTGTATCTGGATCAGCCCAGCTTTCTTCTGTATACATAGCTGTTCCTCTACAAAGATTAAAATCATCAGTTTCAATTTTAAATGAATCTGTACCAGGAACTTTATAAAACAGGCTTAAACCTATAAGAACTGGCATAGTTATTAGATACTCAAGTGTTTCAATAGAATCTTGCAAATTTGTATCAGGTGAACCACAAATAAAATAGACAGTTGTATTAAATTTAAGTTTTTTAGAATCTTTTACAACATCATAAATTTTATCAGTTTGAAAAGGTCTATTCATTTTTTTTAAAACTGTTTCAGACTTAATGGCAATTGACAGATTCAAGTTTTGAAATCCTGCTTTTTTCATCAAATTCAACAATTCAAAGTCAAGCGTACTATACTCTATTCCATTCATTGCAAAAAGCGAAATATCATTGAAGCAGTTAATAATTCGATTCAATAGTTTATTTATAAAATCTCTATCAGTAGTAATATTATCATCTTCAAAATTGAAATATCTAATGCCCTTCTCATAAGCAACTGTCATTTCAAATATAATATCCTCAATTTTTCTCTTAAAATATACACCGTTTCCAAAAACACTCATTACACAGAAATTACAACTATTCATACAACCTCTTGTTGCAACCAGGGTATGTGATTTTTTGCCAAATATTGTATAATTATCTATAAATTTTCTTTTGCAATAGAATTCATTATTCCACAATTCATTACTGTAAATTTGTTCTCTTTCCTTGCTGTAAACGCAATCAGGTAATTGTTCAAGGTCACCATTTATATACTTGATCAATTCATATACCGGTTTTTCACCTGGTCCTGATATCACAAAGTCCAATTCAGGATATAATTCAATAGCTTTCTCTTTTAAATAAGTTATATGCCATCCTCCTGCAATAAAAGTAATATCTCTAAAACGATTCTTTAACTTTTTCAGTAGAACAGCAGAATCCGACGCATAAGCACTGAAATTCATTGATAATCCAATTATATCAGGTTTAAATTTCTGAATTGTTTCAAAAAGTCCTGAATCATTTCCATATTGATAATATTTTGAAAAAAAATTAAAAGGATTTTGGTCATTCTGATTTTTTTTTGAAATTTTATAAGAAGGAAAAAAATCAGGTAGCTTTAATTCTTTTCGACTGTTTCTCAAACAATCAAATAGACAATTTTCAATCCCTCGTTCTTCAAGATAGGAACATATACTCAATAACCCCAATGGTACAAGACGTTCATTAGTAATATAATATTCACTTACAAAAGGCTGAATTAAAAGGATTCTGGTCATTTTCCATTATTTCTAAGCCATTGTGGCATCTTTGGGAAGGGGTAATTTTCCTTTACCTCTTTTAGAAGTGCGTCTCTGACAAGTATAAATCTTTTGGTTTTCAAATTTTTCAAAATTTGAAAATTATCTCCGCCAGCTGTCAGAAAATCGCTGGTTGCAATTGTCAATCTGTCATTATCATTTACAAGTTTTCCATTAATATGTATCGTAAAAGTCTTATTCATTTTAACATTTACGTTCATCCCTGAAAAATGCAAAAAACTGTTTTTCCCAATGTTTTCCATTGAAATCTTTACTAATTTTTTTAGTAGTGCTCCATCAATATCCATTTTTACAATGTAATTATCATAGGGAAATACTTTAATTACATCCTCAATTCTGATATCACCTGCTGGAATTTCTTCTCTGACTCCTCCACTATTTATCATACCAACATCACTATTTGAATGTTTCCTGATTATTTCAGCGACATGGTAGCTCAATGCATTCATTTCAGATTTATTATTTTCTGCACTCAATGTATGAATACCTGTTGAAATCACTTCATCTGTGCGCTTTTTTAACTCTTTTTTCCACTTCAGAAGTTCTTGTGACATTTTTCTATTTCCAACCGGCATAAAACGACTCTTTTTACGGTATAAAACACCTCTGTGAAATTCAGTTTCAACAATTGAAAATCCCTCTGCATACCTTCCGCTATGAATAATTGGAATACCTTCTATCTGTTTTGATGATATTACTTCATGATCATGACCACCAAAAATTATATCAACTTTATCGTTGAATTTCTCAGCTAATAACTGGTTTTCAGAAAACTCGCAATGTGTAAGAAGAATCACTATATCAGCAGAACTTATACTTTCACTAACAAATATACTGTTTAATTCCTTTTCGCAATCTGTAACAATAATGCTGTCACCTATCCTCGGAGACATCATAACGTTACTTGTCGGGGTTAGTAAGCCAATAATAAAAACTCTGGATCCTTTTATAATTCTCTTTATATAAGGTTTAAGTATTCTTTCCTTCATGTGATCATTCCACCTTACATTTGCGCAAAGAACTTTAGATCTCATTTGCATCGGAAGATTTTTAAAAAAATCAGAATCATTATCCAATTCATGATTTCCAGGAACAGTGAAGTCTATTGGCATCAGATTTAAAAGTGGAATTGTAGCTTTTCCTTTAAATGTTATTCCATAAGATGATTTTTGAAAAATGTCACCTGAATTAAAAGTAATTACATCAATTCCATTTTGATTGATTATTTTTTTATGAAGATTAATGTAATCAATCAAATAAGTTAAACCTCCGATATTTGCCATTTTTTTTGTGTCATGTGATTCGAGGTAACCATGGACATCAGATATGTGAAAAAAAGTGAGTTTGATACGGTGTAATCCATAACAAAATGGAGATATGTGTATAACTAGTAAAAGAAATATAATAATTCTTATTGAAGATCTTTTGTGCATATTATAAAATACTGTCCTTTCTCATTAATTAGTGTGTCCTGAACAAGTGTTTCAGTCATTTCACGACTTAAAACCAATCCTGTTTTTAATTTTCCTGATAAATAAGCTTTATACCTGACAATAACATTTCCTTTGTCAAACTTAACATTTTCAACTAGAAGATTTAGTTTTGCTTTTCCAAGAATCGAAATTTCTGATTCAATTTTTGTCAGAATTTTAGTTCCCTTAATATCTCCATCATCATAGTTAATGGAATAAAACTTTTTGATTTCTTCAGCTTTATGAGAATTGTAAAAATCACTATATTTACCATAAAAAGTTTTGATTTCTGATAACAGATTCTTCTTGATATTTTTCTTAACTACTTTCTTTACATCTTTCTTTATTACTTCCTTTACAACTTCCTTTACAACAGCTTTTTCAATAGGAATCCTGTCTTCCTTTGATACAGTTTTTGGCTTTACCTGTACAATTTTTGGTGCAACTTTATCTACAATTATTTTTTCCGGAATTTTAATCTGGTCATCAGATTTCTTTGTTTTATTATATGCAATCATTTTACTCTTAATTTTTTTTATCTGAATATTTCTTTTTGCAATCAGTTTTTTTAATTCCTGCTCTTTTTCTTTAAGTTTTACAATTAAAGAATCTTTCTTTTTTAATCCCACAATCTTTTTCTTCACTGCATTATGGAGTTCCTTTTCTTCGGTCATTAATTTTTCAGTTTTCAATTTTAACTCAGTCAAATTATGATTTTTATCAAATTGACTTAAATACTTCTTATGATTTACCAGTAAAAATGTCTC
>DAOVTB010000349.1 GCA_030633305.1 Candidatus Muiribacteriota bacterium | reverse complement strand
TTCCTGAAATCATCAACGGCTTCTCCAACAGTAGATTGCACACCAGATATTACCTTAACACCATGTCCCTCCAAAGCTTTAAAAGCATTCGGCCCACAATGTCCTGTAAGAACAAATTCAGCACCTTTTGCAACTACATTTTCAGCTGCCTGAATACCGGCACCGCCCATTCTCTTCATGTTTTCTTCATTATTAATTACTTCAAATTCATCATTATCAAGGTTATAAATCAGATGATATTTAGCTCTTCCAAATTTTGGATCTGTTTTCGATGTTAATTCTTTTCCAAGTGCAGTTATTACTATTTTCATTATTATCTCCTCTATTTATATAGTCTTTAATTTTTTTTAATTAATGGTCACATACACCGTCATCACTGTCACAAACAGTTTTATCAATCCCATAGCCTTTTCCTTTTCCAGGATTACAGAAACTTTCTCCACCTTTTAGAACTCCGTTTACAAGTTTGTCAGATATTTCATCTATCGTTCCACTTATTCCAACTAATAATTCTATATTCTTTTCTTTAAAAAGCTCTTGAGCACGCTGGCCAGCACCACCAGCAATAACCACCGTCACTCCCATTTCTGAAAAAAACTTTGGCAAAAATCCTGGATGATGACCTGGATTTGTTATGTTTTCCTGCTTAATTTTTGATTTTCCTTCTATTTCTATTATGGTAAATTCCGGACATCTTCCAAAATGCTGAGAAACCATTCCATTATCTGTTGATATCGCTATTTTCATCATTACTCCTTTTGCATTTCTTTCTAATTATTTCTTCCAATTCTCAATCGAAAATCACCTGCTGGAAGCTTTACACCTGATTCTCGAGTCATACTCATGATTTCTCCTCCTCTATATTTGGGTACAATTGCACCTTCGGCAATCGAATTGAATAAATTGTCACTATCTGAAACCACCAGACTTGAAATCATATCAACTCCATGATCGAAAAGAACTGTAGAAAAAGGAACAGTAGGACCAAGCATCAGAATAAAACTTGAATCTGCATTCTGAACAACATCATTAAAAGTCCCATTCAACAAAGTAACACCAGTCACAACTGTCATATCAACTGTTTTTAATATTTCTTTTGCCTCGTTATAATTTCTATCACCTTTGGTTGGATTCAATTCAAGAATTGAAAATTCACCTGCCCATTCACAAATCTCTTCTGCAAAAGGAAAATGGCCCACCATTGCAACTTTTTTTCCTTCAAAACGTTCTCTTATATAAAGCAAAGGATCTCCACTTAATAATTGATCTTTCTGCCTATTCAGGCACGTATTCATCGCAGCAACTGCAATTGACCTTTCAAGTGAAGAATTCGAATTGTACCACCTGATCACTTCCTCAGCTGTTTTACCAGCCAGAAAACCTGCATTTCTAATATCAGGATTCAAATGTGGTATAAGCTCTTTATCGCGTAATGTATAAGTGCATCCAATAGAATGTGTTTCCACAGCCGTCATATACACACCTACTACAACACGTTTTATTGTTTCAGAAGTAAATTTTGCATCAAGTGTATCAATAATTTCAGCAATAATATTGAAATTATTATTCTTATTTGTTTTTCCTTCCACGTCTTCTCCTCCTTTGACACCGTACCCCTTCGCAACCTGGCATTTTATTTTCATACAGTCTTTCTGACTGAATTTTTCTGATTATCTCTTCAAACTCTCCACAGATCCATGCTTCAACTGTAATCCCATTTTCTTCAATCAAAATGCTATTACACCTGCTTATAGCACCACAAACAAGTTTGTTTATCTTCAATCTTTTAAGGATTTTTACTTTTTGTATAATATTAATATCTACAGGAATTGAGTAATTTTCTACCAAATTCACAGAATTATCTATTATTTCTAATATCTGAAATCTGTCAGCACTATTAAATACTGATGCAATCTTATCTGAAAACATTGCAATACCAATTCGTTTCATTTCAATATCCATTGTTTATT
>DAOVTB010000127.1 GCA_030633305.1 Candidatus Muiribacteriota bacterium | reverse complement strand
CTTTCTATGTCGGGGATTGCAGTGACTGATCCGAGATATATGATTATAAAATATAACAGAAAAATTGAAGATATTCTGGAAATGAAAATAATTAACAGTTTTGATATGAGGCAGTATTTACACAATAATTTTTTTATAAAATCATTAAACAAAAAAATTCTTTTTGATTTTGAAAATTTTAGAACAGGTGAATCTTTTGAGATCATTAGAAAGGATAATTCCAGAAAGGAAAAAGTGTTATTGATCAGTGCGTCTGAATTAAGGGCTACAAATAATGATTTAACTGGTTATATTTTCAATTTTGAAGATGTTACAAGAATAAAATTATATCAAACGACTTTGCAGGAAACAGAAAAAATGGCTGTACTTGGGAGATTAAGCGCAAAATTAACACATGAGATTAAAAATCCTCTTGCTACAATCAATTCTTTGAGTCAGCATTTGGTTGAGGAAAACGAGGTTTTGAATTCATCTGAACGAAAGGAATTATTAGATACTGTATATTCTGAAGTGCAAAGACTTGGTGTTATACTTGGGGATGTTTCGAAATGGTCCAGGCATAGTTGTGATTCTGAGACAGACTGTTTTAACCTTCGAGAAGTTCTTGACTCGATTATTGCACTTACAAGTTTTGATTTTAGAAAGCGTAAAATTCATTTTACATTTGATATGGACCAAAATGATGAACCCCTTTATATTTGTGGAAGTGCAGACAGATTTAAACAGATAATATTTAACTTGTTGTGGAATGCTATGGACGTTTTGAATGAATCGGTTGCTGAAGTTCATAAAATTAGTTTGAATTATTATAATAAAGATGAATATATATATATAACTATTAAAGATAATGGTGATGGAATGACAGAAAATGAATTAAGTCGAATTTTTGAGCCTTTTTATACAACGAAAAGAGAAGGTATGGGACTTGGTCTTGCTATTGTCTCAGACATTGTCAGGTCTATGGAAGGGAAAATGACTGTATGTTCAGTTCCTTCAGAAGGGACTGAGTTTGGTCTGGTTTTTAAACTTTTTTGCCCGGAGGCTGAAATAAATGGATAAGCGCCTGTTGATAATAGATGATGAAGAAAATTTGCTATTTACATTGGAAAAGATACTAAATAAAGAACCCTATGAAATACATAAAGCTACAAATATTCACGATGCCAGAGAAATTTTTACTGCAGATCCTTTTGATGTTGTTTTAAGTGATGTTTCGATGGAAGGTCAATTTGATGGGATCAACTTTCTTGGTGAAATAAAATCTCGATTTCCTGAGACTGTATTTATTGTAATGACCGGATATGGAAGTGTTGAAATGGCTGTAACTGCAATGAAAAATGGTGCTTTTGATTATTTGAATAAACCTTTTAACAATAATGAACTGAAAGTAGTTTTAAAGAAAGCATTTAATCAAGCTAAATTGTTATACAAAGAACAGAAATATAAGGAATTATTGTCTCGCGATTACAAGTTTGATAATATCATTGGTTCAACAAAACCGATGAAAGATCTATTTGAAATGATCAAAAAAATTGCTGACAAAGATGTTACCGTTTTAATAACAGGTGAAAGTGGCACGGGAAAAGAAATGGTTGCCAATGCCATACATTATAATTCAAGTCGCAGTAGCGAAGCTTTTATAAAAATAAACTGCGCTGCTATTCCATCGACACTTCTTGAGAGTGAATTATTTGGTTACGAAAAAGGCGCTTTTACCGGAGCTGACAAGACAAAAAAAGGTAAATTTGAACTTGCAGATGGTGGAACGTTGTTTCTCGATGAAATTGGCGACATGAATCCAGATCTTCAAAGTAAATTATTGAGAGTTATTCAGGATGGAGAAGTTGTAAAGCTTGGTGGACATGCTTCTAATAAAGTGGATATAAGATTATTAACGGCCACTAACCAGGATCTTATAGATAGAGTTAAAAATGGATTATTTCGTGAAGATCTTTTTTTCCGTCTGGATGTAGTTAACCTGGTTATTCCCCCTCTTCGTGACAGGAAGGATGATATAAAACTACTTGCAATGCATTTTTATGATAAAGCCTGCAAAAAATATGGTAAAAAATTTCCAGGATTTAGTAAAAAGGTGATAAAAGAGATATCAATTTATAAATGGCCGGGTAATGTCCGGGAATTGGAAAATAGCATACATCGAATGGTGATATTGTCTGATGAAGATAAGGAAATTGAGAATGCATTTTTGACAAAGAACATCAGCAAGGACTCTAGCGATGATATTTTCTATGAAATTCGTGAATTATCTTATAAAGAGGCCAAGGAAGTTATACTTGAGGACTTTGAAAAGAAATATTTCATTTATCATCTTGAAAATGCAGCAGGCAACATCTCTACTGCTTCAAAAAATTGTGATATGTATAGGGCTAATCTTTATCAGAAACTTGAAAAATATGGAATATGTGCTGATGATTATAAAGCATAAATGCCTGTTTATGGAGCAACGCGACGACGTGTATCATTATTACTCCGGAAAATGTTGTAAATATAATACAAACTATTTTAGAATCTAGATAGCTTATATCAAAATATATTTATTACAAATTCAAATACAAATATCTGTATGAATATAAGTGAACAAATATGGTAGTAATGAAGACCTTGTCAAAAAAAAATAAAGTATTTAAAATACTTGGCATGTAACTTGCATTCAAAGAAACGAGAAAACAAAAAACGGAGGAATTTAAAATGCTTAAAAGATTATTTGTAAACGAAGAAGGACAGGGACTTGTTGAATACGGACTTATTCTTGGGCTTATCGCTATTGTTGCTATTGCTGCTCTTAGTGCAATGGGTACAAGTGTAAAAGGTATTTTTGGAACAGTAAGTGCTGCTGTTGGAACTGCTCAGGGTTCAGTTACCTGATCTGAGTAATTAGAAAGAAGAGGCAGGATTTTCCTGCCTCTTTTTCATTTACGATAGTTTTGGTTTTATATTTGACCATAATAAATATGTATAAAAAATTGGAGCTTATATGTTTCAGAGAAAGAACGATAGAGGTCAAGGTTTTGTAGAGTATGGATTACTCCTGGCTTTAATTGCTATTGTTTGTATTGCTGCAGTAAGCGCAACAGGTGAAGGTGTAAAGGGGATTTTGAACCCTACTAAAACTGCTATAGGTGATGCTTCTCAGAAAATAGGAAATTAATATACACTAACGATTATAATAAATATTTTTCATGAATCTGCTTAAGCAGATTTTTTATTTTATAGGAGATCTTTTGTTAAAAAAAATATGAAAAAAGAAAACCTGTTAAAATTTAGATGTGCAGCCTTTCTTTTTTTTATCGTGTTTATACTTTATTTCAGAACTCTCAATGCTCCTTTTCTTTTAGATGATCTTTCCAGAATTACAAGTAATCCAGATATAAAAAATATTTCTTTAATTTCTGAAAAACTTATATTCAAATATTCAGGAAAGAAAAATTCCTATAAAAATGATCCATCTCGTCCTGTGGTGTATTTCACTTATGCCCTTAATTATTGGCTTTCGGGTTTGAAAACATTTTCTTATCATTTTGTAAATCTCATTATTCATTATCTTAATTCATTATTCGTATTTTTTTTATTGCTAAAAATTTATGGTTTTTCAACAGTCAAAAATGAAGGGACATCGATTTTTGTACCAATGCTTTGTGCTACATTATTTGCTGTACATCCTGTTAATACATCATGTGTCTCTTATGTTTATAATCGTGCAGATTTACTAGGAACTATGTTTTATGTATTAAGTTTATTAGCATTTCTAGGATTTGTTAAAAATGGAAAGTTATTATATTTATTGTCGCTTTGTTCATTTGCGTTTGCACTTTTCTCAAAGCAATACGCTGTAACACTGCCTGCGGTTGTGATAGCTCTGGATTATTTAATTGTATCAGAGTATAACTGGAAAGAATTTCGTAAACGACTTGTTGCTCATGCGGGATATTGGGTGATGTTTATTTTATATTTATCTTTTCGGTATTTATATTTTGGTGCCATTGGAGATTTAGAAGCTCACTTTGCAAAACCAGCTTTAAATTATTTAATTTTTGCTCCATATGCATATTTCAGATACTTCGTGACTTTTTTTATTCCATGGAATATTTGTATTGATCATAACGTCAAGTTTGAAAATATAAATCAAGTTTTTTTTGTTGTTTCATATGTCATAATTGCTGGAAGTGTATTTTTTGTTTTAAATTGTATATATAGAAAAAAAAATTCAATGAAAATAATCATATTTTTCCTTATATGGTTTTTTATAACACTTTCTCCAACGTCGACTATTTTGCCTACTACTACATATATTGCGGATAATCGCTTGTATCTTTCTGGAATAGGGTTAATGGGTTTAATTTTTCATTTTGGATGTAAAGTTGAATTTCAAAAAAGTAATCGAAGTAAATTTATAATCATATTAGCAATGTACTGTTTGATAATGTTTGGAATTGCTGCAAATCAGAATGAAAAATATAGAAAACCAGAGAGACTGTGGTCAGATGTTATCAGAAAATATCCTACGCATGCAAGAGGGCATTTGAACTATGGATTTGAATTGTATGGGTCAGAAAATTATAAAGGTGCATTAAAGGAATTTGAATTAACGAAAAAACTTGATCCTGGTAAACCGCTTGCATATAACAATGCAGGGATGGTTCTTATTGAATTAGGAAAACCTGACCTGGCACGTTTTGAATTTGAGAAAGTCATAAGACTAGATAAAGAATTCTGTCTGGCATATACTAATCTGGGTTATCTGAAATACCTGAAAAAAGAATTTGAAGAAGCTGAAAAATATTATAAAAAAGCTATTGAAATTGATTCGAGAAAATCAGTAAATTACAATAATCTAGCAATCTTATACGCTGATACAGCTGAGTATGAAAAGGTTGTGAGTAATATTGGGAAATCGCTTAAATTAAATCCGTATCAGCTCGATTTGTATATAATGATGGGTAATGCTTATTATATGATGGATAGATATGAAGAAAGTATTGATATTCTTCGTAAATCGTTAAAACTGTTAAAGAAAAGCAAGGCTTTAATACTGATGAGCAAGTGTTTTGTGAAAATTGGTAAAAAAGAAGAAGCTGTCAAAGTATTGAAGATTGCAATTACGCTTGAATCCGGAAATATTGAAGCTATAGAATTACTTGAAAAATTAAAGTAAAAAAAGAGTCATCATTTAAATTCCTATTCTTAAATTTTAATTGCAAATGTAATCTTTTTCTGTTACATTACTCACTGACAAAGGAGTGATTTATGGAACAGTTGATTGTAGCTATTGATGGCCCTGCTGGCAGTGGCAAAACTACTATTGCACGTAATGTAGCTATAATGCTGGACATGCTCTATCTTGATACTGGTGCTATGTACCGAACAGTTGCTTATGCTGCTCTTAAAGATGGTGTCGACGTTTCAGATTTTGATAAAATCACTCAGGTTTTTGAAAACAATACCTTTGATTTTAAATATTGTGAAAAGAAGAAGAAGATGCAAGTCTTTCTCAATGAAGAAGAACTTGTTAATGAAATACGAACTGATGATGTTGAAGTAGCTGTATCAGATGTTGCTAGAAACGGGATTGTTCGAGAACGACTTGTAGCTTTACAGAGAAAAATTTCTAAAAAAGAAAAAAGAGTGATTCTTGATGGCCGTGATATCGGTACTGTTGTTTTTCCTGATGCCGATGTTAAAATTTTTCTAACGGCAAAGCCTGAAGAAAGAGCTCGGAGACGTTTAAAAGACAAAAAACTTCCGGAATCTGAAATAAAGATTGTTATGAAAGATCTTCTCAGAAGAGATAAAATAGATAGTGAAAGAGCAATTGGGCCATTAAAACAGGCTGAAGATGCTATTCTTATAGACACTACAGAGCTTATTCTTGAAGAAGTTATAAATAAAGTAAAAGAGTTGATTATAGCAAAAAAATGAAGCTTCCTGTTGATGTTACCTGGTACGTTCCAAAAATTAGTTCACATTTGGTTTTTACAGCATTTTGTGTAGAAACTAATCTTTATGGAGTGAAAAAGCTTCCTCCACCACCATATATTCTTGCATCAAACCATAATTCACTTTTTGATCCAATGTTTATTTTTTCTAAATTCCCTGAGAAAGTATACTATATTGCAAAATATGAGATATTCCAATTACCATTTATTGGGAATGGAATTATGGAGGCAGGTCATATAAAATTAAATCGTGAATATCCAGGGTTCAGCTTTATAAAGCAATCTGTTCAGTATTTCAATGAAAAAAAAGTTGTAGGACTTTTTATAGAGGGTACTAGACTTGAGGAAGGGGAAAGAGGTGAAGGTAAAGTAGGATCTGGAATGCTTATCAGCTTTGCTTCAGTTCCAATAGTGCCTTTTTTTATTGACAATAGTGCAAAACTTGTTAAAAAAGGTAAATGGGTCCCCAATATGGGATTTCCTATAAATGGTTATATTGGTAAAACAATATTTCCAGATGAAATTGAAAGCTGGCACGATAAAAGCCTTAGGAAAAAAGAATATTACAAATCAATTTCAAGTAATATCATTGATAGGATATATCAAATTAAAGAAAAGGAATATTAAAAATAAATTTAGAATATAGTGCTTTTTTCAATAATTTGTGGTATCTTACATTGATAAAATTAGTATGATTAGAAAAAAAACAATTATATATATTAAATTCAACTGAAAATCAAAGGAGAAAAAACATCATGTTGGACGAAAAAAACAACGAACTGGAAACCAATCCCGTGGAGGATAATCTTGAAGAGGATAATCTTGAAGAAGAGAAATCTTTTGAGGAATTGCTAAATGAGCATGGCGATTTTGAAGACCTCGATGATCATACGATCAGAATGGCCAAGATTATTTCTATCACAAAGGAGGAGGTTACAGTTGATGTAGGCTACAAGACTGAAGGCCGGATTTCCATTGATGAATTCACAAAGGAAGAAATGAAAACTCTGAAAGAAGGGTCAGAAGTTGAGATCTATGTTATTCAGGTAGAAGATCGGAATGGTAATCTGAAAGTATCGAGAAGACAGGCTAAATTTAAGAAAATTTGGGATGATCTATTTGATGCTATGAAGAAAAAAGTTCCTGTAAAGGCTACTGTTACCAAAAAAGTTGAAAGAGGATTTCTTGCTCAAGTAGGTCCTGTTGAAGCTTTTGTACCATTTAGCATAATGGATATCATAAGAAGAAATCCAGAATACTATCTCAATAATGAGTTTGAGTTTCTTGTAGATAGAGCGAACAAGAAAAGAAAGAATGTTGTATTAAATAGACGAACTTTACTTGAAAGTCTCAGAATGAAACGGGTTGAAGAAATTATGACTTCTGAACCTGGTGCAATAATGAAGGGTACAGTCACACGAATCAGAGAATTCGGTGTTTTCGTAGATATTGGAAACATTGAAGGTATGGTACATATTGGTGATATTTCATGGGGAAAGATCAAACATCCAGGTGAAGTTTTTAATGAAGGTGACAACATTGAAGTTGTATTTCTTGGTTATAAAGAAAAAGATCGTAAGATCAAATTAGGATACAAACAGTTGACACAGAATCCATGGGATCTTGTAAATGAAAAATACACTCTTGGGGAAATTGTTGATGGAACGATTAGAAATATTACTGATTTCGGTCTTTTCGTTGCACTTGAACCTGGACTTGAAGGTTTGGTACATAGGAATGATCTTATGTGGTCAAGCACAGAAAAGATAAATATAAAGAAGGATTATCAAGTCGATGAATCTATCAAGATTCGTATACTGAATATCGATTCAAAAAACAGGAAGTTGAAACTTTCTGCCAAACATCTTACTCCAGATCCATGGTTGACTGTTGAAGAAAGATTTGAAGTTGATGATAGAGTAAAAGGTACTGTTACTAGTATTCAGCCTTATGGTGTATTTGTACAGGTTGAACCTGGAATTGAAGGTTTGATACATGTTAACGAGCTTACATGGAGCAGCAGAATACGTGATCCTAAGAAAATTGTTAAAAAAGGTGAACTTATTGAAGCTGAAGTTATTACTCTGGATAAGGAAAACAGGAAAATAGGACTTAGCATGAAAGCTGTTTTAGCAAATCCATGGGAAGAAGCAGAACAGAAATATCATGCTGGTGCAATATATGAAGGTCTTGTCAGAAATGTTGAACAGTATGGAGCTTTTATTGAATTACTGCCAGGCGTCGAAGGTCTTTTGCACATTTCAGATTTTTACTGGAATTCCAGAGTTCAGGATGCTAGAGATGAAGTTAAACCTGGTGATATGATCAAAGTGAAAATACTCGACCTTGATCCTGAAGAACGTAGATTAAAACTTGGAATGAAACAGGTTACTACTGATCCATGGTTTGATATTGAGAAACGATATGCAGTTGGTGATATTTTTGAAGGTACGATTTCAAAGATAATCAAACCTGGTTTGATTATTTCTCTTGAAAATGATGTGGATGCGTTTTTGCATTTGAATGACATCAGCTGGGATAGAAATTTTGTGAATCTTCAGGAACAGTATAAAGAAGAGGATCCAATCAGAGTCAAAATATTGAAATGTGATAGCAGTAACAGAAAAATACAGGTTGGCTTGAAACAATTATCTGAAGATCCATGGGTTTCTTTTGAAAGAAAACATCCTAAAAATTCTATAGTGACATGTGTTGTAAAGAAGTTGCTTGATAATGGACTTATTGTAAATGTTGATGTAGATATTGATGGTTATATTCACAAGAACCAGCTTTCTAAAAAGAGAATTGAAAATCCTTCAGAGCTTTTTAAGGAAGGTGATGAAACTGAAGCAGCTATTATTGAAATAGAACCTTCAAAAAGAGTTTTGAAGTTGAGTATAGTTAAGTCCAAGGATCTTAAAGAAAGACGTGAATATGAAAAATATAAAGATGAAGTCACTGGTGTAGAAAATGTTACTCTTGGTGATATGTTTGGTAATGTATTTGATGCATTGCAAAGTGAAGTTGACGAAAACGAGAAAGCAAAAAACGAATAGGGTCAATATAAGGAGGCTTTTATGTGTGTTAAAGTTGCCATTAATGGTTTTGGTAGAATAGGGAGATTATTTTTCAGATCTGCTTATAAGCAAAAAGAAATTGAGATTGTTGCAATAAATGATCTTACAACTCCGAAAGCTCTTGCACATCTGTTGAAGTATGATTCAGTACACGGAAAATTCAATGAAGAAATTTCTTCGACTGATGATTCTATTACAGTAGCTGGAAAGAAGATCAATATTTATTCGATTAAAGATCCTGCAGAACTTCCATGGAAAGAATTGGAAGTTGATATTGTTGTTGAAGCCACAGGCTTTTTCAGAGATAGAGCAGGAGCTGAAAAACATATTACAGCAGGAGCTGGTAAAGTTATTATTTCTGCACCTGCTAAAGGTGAAGATTGTACAGTAGTACTTGGTGTAAATGAAGGTGATTTGAAACCTGAACATAAAATAATTTCAAATGCTTCCTGTACAACAAATTGTCTTGCTCCAGTTGCAAAAGTACTTAATGATGCATTTGGAATCAAACGTGGATTGATGACAACTATTCATTCATTTACGAATGATCAGAGAATTCTGGATCTTCCGCATAGTGATCCTAGAAGAATGAGAGCTGCCTCAGTTAGTATGCTCCCCACAACTACCGGAGCTGCGGTTGCGGTAACAAAAGTTATTCCTGCATTGGTAGGAAAACTTGATGGTATGGCAGTTAGAGTTCCAACACCAAATGTTTCACTTGTAGACATTGTTATTGAATTGGAGAAAAACGCTACAGTTGCAGAGATCAACAATGCAGTAAAGGAAGCCGCTGAAGGATCAATGAAGGGAATTCTGGAATATGTTGAAGAACCACTTGTAAGTATAGATTTTCAGGGCTCTGATTTTTCTTCATCTTTTGATGCTTTGAGCACTAAAGTACTTGATGGAAATTTTGTAAAAGTACTTTCATGGTATGATAATGAATGGGGTTATTCAGTAAGGATCAGAGATCTGATACTTTATATTAATAAAATGAAATAACCAGACAGTATAACCAAAATAGTAATAATGTAGGGGAGGGTCTGTGACCCTCCCTTTTTAATGTAACTCAAAGATTAAAAATAAAGAGGTGAAAATAATGGTTAAAACTGTAAGAGATGTAAATTTTAATGGAAAGAAAGTATTCATTAGAGTTGATTTTAACGTTCCTCTTAAAAATGGAATTGTTCAGGATGACACCAGGATTGTAAAAGCTATACCTACATTAAAGTATATTCTTGATAACGGAGGAAAACTTGTAATAGTTTCTCATCTGGGACGTCCAAAAGGCAAAAAATCAGCAGAATTCAGCTTAAAGCCTGTTGCCGAAGTTCTTCAGAACCTAATTGGTGAAAAAGTATATTTCTGTGACTATGATCTTCTGGAAACTGGAGTTGCTGGGAAATCCAGTGTTGCTGATAAGATTTTAAAGATGGATGAAAAGATTATGTTACTTGAAAATATCAGATTTTATCCTCAGGAAAAAAAGAATGATCCAGAATTTTCAGCTATTCTTGGCTCATTAGGGGAAATATATGTTAATGATGCATTTGGAACAGCTCATCGTGCACATGCTTCAACCTGTGGTATTGCTGAATATTTAAAACCTGCTGTTGCGGGTCTTCTGATGGAAAAAGAGGTTGAATATCTTATTAGAACTTTGAAATCTCCTGCAAAGCCATTCACTTTGATACTAGGTGGTGCGAAAGTGTCTTCTAAAATCGGTGTAATTGAGCATTTGATAGATAAAGTTGATAATATTATAATTGGTGGTGGAATGTCATACACTTTCTTTAAATCCATGGGTTTGAATATAGGGAAATCACTATGCGAAGAAGAAAAACTCACTGTCGCACGTGATATACTTGAAAAAGCTGACAGTTTAGGTGTTAATTTCTATCTTCCAAAAGATCATCTTGTTGTTAAAGATTTTGCCTCAGGTGACGGGAATAGAATATGTCTTGTTGAAGAGATTGAAAATGACGAGATGGGTGTTGATATTGGTCCCAAAACATTGAATGATTTATTAAAAGTTCTTGATGAAAGTAAAACCATAGTCTGGAATGGTCCTGTCGGTGTTTTTGAAACTGAAATGTATTCAAAAGGAACTAAAGGATTTGCTAAAAAAATGGCAGAACTTTGTGATTCTAAATCCGCCGTTGTAATTGTTGGTGGTGGCGATACTGCGAGTGCTGTTAACAAATATAATGTTGCGGAAAAGATTTCTCATGTATCAACTGGTGGAGGTGCAAGTCTGGAATTAATGGAAGGAAAAGAGCTTCCTGGACTTGCTGCATTGGATAAATAAAGAAAAAAGAAGACCTCGCGCAGCGAACGCTGAGGACGCAGAGAAAAAAAACAAAAACAATAAAGGGGTAAATATAATGAAAAGAAAACCATTTATAGCTGCTAACTGGAAAATGCACAAGTCAATTGAAGAAGGGATTTCATTTTTCAATAGTTTTCATGAAAAAGTAAAAAACATTAGTGATAGAGAGACTGGTTTATGTGTTCCATATACAATGCTCTATGAAATAGGCAAACTTAAAAAACATTTGAATTCTCCTATTGCTTTAGGTGCTGAAAATATGCATTTTGAAGAACAAGGAGCTTTTACTGGTGAGATTTCTCATGATATGCTGCTTGAATGTGGTGTTGATTATGTGATTATTGGACATAGTGAAAGACGACATGTATTTGGTGAAACTGATGAAGTTTTGAATAAAAAGATGCATAAGCTTCAGTCAAAGAATCAAATGAAGGCAATATTTTGTATTGGTGAACTCCTCGAAGAACGTGAAGCTGGTAAAACAAATGAAGTTTTACGAAGGCAGATGAAACAGGGGTTAGATGGAATAACAAAAGAATTTGCTTCAACTATGGTTGTTGCTTATGAGCCTGTTTGGGCCATTGGAACTGGAGTTAGCGCAACAAAAGATGATGCTGTAAATGCAATTACTTTTGTAAGAAAAGAACTAAATGAATTGTATGATGAAGAAACTGCTCAGAAAATAAGAATTCAATATGGTGGAAGTGTAAAACCTAATAATATACATGAATATATGGATTCTGAAGAAATTGATGGAGCACTTGTTGGTGGAGCTGCTTTAAAAGTAGATTCGTTTGTTCAAGTTCTTACGAAATGGTAAGAAAGATAAAAAGATCTCGCGCAGTGAACGCTGAGAATGCAGAGAAAATAAGAATAATTACACAGGGCACAAAGAAAAATTAAATAAAAACAGGAAACAATTAATGCTAAATACCAATATAGATGGGGTCACATGGAATTTTTGTGAACTTGAAATCCAAGTTCATGAAAGTTGCTTTGACCCTTGCGCCAGATAAGTGGTTTCCACCAAATATAGTATAGAAGTGTAGTGGCACAGTCTGGATTGTGCCTGTTCAATATAAAAAAAGGGCGGAGTTTAATCCGCCCTTTTATTTTTCCATCGTGTTTTTCGTGTTTTTTATGGTGATTCTTTTTTATTTTTAACCTTATTACGCCAGTGATTTGAATGAGATGAGGTTTGGATTTTTCAAGGTAATTTATGCTGAGGTGTGGAATCCCACTCCGCAAGCATAAATTGGCGCAGAAAAATTCAAAGATCGCTCATGCAGATCACTGACGACCGTATTTATCATCGTATCGTATTATATCATCTTCTCCGAAATAACTTCCGACTTGTACTTCGATGAATATCATCATCGAATCACTGTTGTTCGCTACTCTATGCAGGGCTTTTACAGGAATAAAAATACTTTCATTTTCCTTGAGTTCCATGGTCTTATCTTCAAGCCTAACAGTCGCTGAACCTTGAACAATAGTCCAGTGTTCACTCCTTTTTTCATGAGTTTGAAGACTCAAAATTTCACCTGGTTTAACCCGTATTCTCTTTACTTTATAAGTAGAGTTTTCATCAAGTACCAGGAAATCCCCCCATGGCTTGACAGTAATTTCCATTATTTAGAAACACCTTTTAACATTCTCTGAAGTTCATCCGGATACAAAGTATGAGATAACGCTTCAGAAAGAGTAATATAACCTTTAAGATACAGGTCTTTGAGAGACTGTTCAAAAGTCTGCATACCCATATTCTGAGCAGTCTGCATAACAGTATAAAGTTGATGTACTTTCTGTTCACGAATAAGGTTTGAAACAGCACTTGTAGAAATAAGAATTTCGATAGCTGGAACACG
>DAOVTB010000125.1 GCA_030633305.1 Candidatus Muiribacteriota bacterium | reverse complement strand
CTTATCATAGTACCTCTGTCAGGGGATCAAGATAAATACATAAATGGTAATGGTTTCTCGATTGAAAAGGATAAAAGATCAAATGTTGATGTTAATGCGATGCAGCACAAAGATGGTTATGACGTTCCAATTGAAAACAGGCTGTCTGCTTTAGGGTTCAAAGACTCTATTTCAACGTCAATTGAAATTCACAAGGAAAAAGAAAAACTTAAAGAGGGAATCTATCCAGACGTAGTTCAAAAATATCCAACTGAGTATGGTACACTCTCATATCTTGGAACAACTGGTTTAATAGAACTTCCAAACTCATATGTTGTAGACCGCGGTCAGATCGCACTTGGAACGCATTTTCTCAGATATAGAAAAAATGTCAACACTGTCTGGGCTCATAAAGTAACTTATGGTATTGCAGCCCATACGGAGTTAGGTGCATCAATAGTTGACATTGAAGACTTTTCAACACCAACAAGAATTTTCAACTTGAAAAGGGTATTCTATGATTCTAAAAAGACCCGTTTTGCAGTTTTATATCAATACATTGATCCACATTATCAAACTGAAGGCATTCACAATGCTGTTGGAATATTCGATTTCAAAATCAGAGATTATGTATATATAACAACAGATATTGTATTTTCAACTGATGCTGCTGATACTGTTACTTTTAACTTTGGAATGGAACTGATGGTTCCAGGAGTTCCTGAAAAATCAACATCATTAATAATTGAAATGGGACAGGATACTTCACAGAAATTCAGTAGGATGAATTTTGGATTAAGACATAGATTAAGTGATATTGCCACAATTGATCTGATGAGATTTAAAAATTTTGTAGGTTTAGATGACTGTTCTGGTCTTGGAATTAATCTGAAATTCTGATTTTAAATGCTAATATATTTTCTCATACGTGATAATTAAATTTTTTTTTTTGAATACAACTTATTTAAAAAGATAATAACAGTAAGTATTTTCTTCTTTTTCTTGCAATTCTATCCTTAATGTGATAATTTAATCTAGTTGAAAAATAACTCATTGAGAGTGGGCCTATGTCCACTCTTTCTGTTTATTAGGGGATTAGATTTATGGCAATTGGTGAATTTTATATTAAGAGAATTAAAAGTGCTGCTGTAGACATTATTGAAAATGAAGGTGTAACACTTCTAGAAATAGCATTACTCAAAGAACATTCACGTAACATTGTCCGCATTTATATCTATGATAAAGATGGAGTCAAGATAAAAACCTGTACTTCAATTGCAAAACAACTTAACAGATTTCTTGAAGAAGATGAGATGCTTATAGAGAACTTCAACATTGAAGTATCATCACCAGGAACATCTTATAAGCTGAAGGATCCTGAACATTATAAAATATATTCAGGTAAAACAGTAAAGGTGAAATTTATTCAACCTGTGGATGAAATAAAAGCTGGAATAGCAGTAATGAATTTTAATAATGAAAATGATATTTGTTTTTTGTTTACAAATGAAAATGATAAAACAGTAACAACTGAATTTAATAATATACGTATGTGTAAAATATATGAACAAATCAAATTTAAATAGGAGGTACACATGAGCAGTTTTATGGAAAGCCTGAAGTTACTTTCAGAGGAAAAAAATATTCCGATTGAAGTTTTAAAGGAAGCTCTTGAAACGGCGATTGGTTCAGCTTTTAAAAAGAATTTTGGTAAAAACCAGGAAATTAGAGTTGAAATAAATGAAGACACTGCTAAGATCAGAATCTTCTCGGAACGCGAAGTTGTTGAAGATGAATTAGGTAACAGTTCAGTTCAAATCACTTTAGAAGATGCCCGCAAAATAGATAATGAACTTGATATTGGTGATATAGTTGAAGAAGAAGTTACACCTGATAACATTAATAGAATTGCAGCACAAACTGCTAAACAAGTAATCCTTCAGAAAATCAGAGAAGCAGAGAAAAATCAGATCTTTGAAGAATTCAACGGAAAAATTGGAAAGATCATTATAGGAAAAGCTCAAAAAATCGATAAAGATCCTGATGGTCGAATCCGGAAATTGATGGTCGATCTGGGAAAACTTGAAGTAATTCTTTTGAGAAAAGATCTTCTCAAAACTGATCATTTCAGCACAGGTGATACAGTCAAAATTGTTATTGAAGATATAGTTAGAAACGGAAAGGGTCCAGAATTAAAAGTTTCACGTTCATGTGGCAAATTTTTGAAAGCTCTTTTCGAAAATGAGATTCCAGAGATACAGGATGGTATCATAGAAATCAAAGAAATTGCACGCGATCCAGGAAACAGAACCAAGATGGCTGTACATTCCAAAGATTCTAATATTGATCCCGTTGGTGCTTGTGTAGGCTATCGCGGATCAAGAATTCAGGGAATACTTGATGAAATAAATAATGAAAAGATTGATATAGTGAGATGGCATGAGAAAATAGAGACTTTCATATCAAACGCTTTAGCTCCTGCAAAAGTTATATCAATCATAATGGACGAAGGAAATAAAGGAGTAAAAGTTGTTGTACCTGAAGACCAGCTTTCACTTGCTATAGGTAGAGAGGGTCAAAATGTTAGACTTGCTGCTCGCCTTGTTGGATACAGAATAGATATTAAGTCTGTCATGCAAGAACAAGACAAACTGAATATTTTTAAAGAGATTTAATGTGAGGTGAAAGTTATGTCAGGAAAAAGAATACATACAGTTGCAAAGGAATTAAGAATCAAAAGCCCAGAGCTTATTGATTATCTCAAAGAACTTGGATATGTTTATACTTCACATCTGAATAATCTTGAAGATAATATTGTAAAAGAAGTAATAGAACTTTATAAATCAAAAAGTATACAGGAAGCAGAAATTATTCTTGAGAAAGAAAATGTAAAAGAAGTTGAAATAAAACCCAAAGCTGAAAATAAAGAAACTTTTATTTATTTACCAGGTAAAATTGGTGTTAAAGAGCTTGCGGAACTTATCAAAATCACCAGAATGGATCTGGTGAAAAAATTGATGGAACTGGGAATCACTAATGTCAGCGAAAAAATAGATTATGACACCGCTGAAATGATATGTGATGAATACGGAATTGCTACAAAGTTAAGAATTCAGAATAAAAAAGTTGTTACTCATTCTGCGGAAAAACTAAAAGGTATGCTCGAAAGACCTCCGATTGTAACTGTTATGGGACACGTTGATCATGGAAAAACATCTTTACTGGATGCAATAAAGAAAACCCGTGTTGCTGACGGAGAAGCTGGAGGAATAACCCAGCATATAGGTGCATATCAAGTAGAAAATGATGGAAAACTTATTACTTTCCTTGATACTCCTGGTCATGAGGCATTCACTGCAATGCGTGCTCATGGTGCTAATCTTACTGATATAGTTGTTCTCGTTGTAGCAGCTGATGACGGAGTTCAGCCACAGACTATTGAAGCAATTGATCATTCAATTAACGCTGAAGTACCTATCATAGTAGCAATTAACAAAATAGACAGAGATAATGCAAATGTCGACAGAGTTAAAGAACAGCTTTCAAACCATGGTCTGATTTCTGAAACATGGGGTGGAGATACAATTTTTGTAGAAATATCTGCAAAAAATGAAGAGAATATTGATTCTGTTCTTGAGATGATAACTCTTCAGGCTGAAATGCTTGAGTTAATGGCTAATCCTAATTCAAAACCATCAGGAGTCGTAATCGAATCTTATTTGGATAAAGGAAGAGGACCAGTTGCAACTATTCTTATTCGTGAAGGATCTCTTAAAAAAGGTGATTGTATTACAATAGGATCAACTTACGGAAAAGTACGTAATATCTCAAATGATAAAGGTATTACAATTAAAAAAGCTCTCCCAGCGCAACCAGTAGAAATTTTTGGATTAAGTGATATCCCAATAGTTGGACAGGATATGTTATGGGCCAAAAATGAGAAAAAAGCACGGAGTGCTGCAGAAGATTTTAAACTAAAAATTAAAATTGAAGAACAGGAACATGTTCCATTGAGTCTTAAAGAACTTTTCGCACAAATGAAGGAAATGGAAACCCAGGAATTGAATATCATTCTTAAAGCTGATGTTCAGGGTTCAATCCAGGCTCTTAAAGGTGCTTTAGAAAAACTTTCAAATGAAACTATAACGGTCAAGGTAATCCGTCATGGAGTTGGTGCTGTAACAGAATCTGATATTATGTTGGCTTCTGCATCTAATGCCATTATTATTGGTTTCTGTGTAAGATCAACTGGATCTGCAAAAAAGATTGCTGAAAAAGAGAAAGTTGAATTGAACTTTTTTGATGTAATATATGATGCAATTGATTCTGTAACAGCTGCTATAAAAGGTCTTGAAGAACCAGAACTGCGTGAAGTTATTGTTGGTTTTGCTGAAATAAGACAGACTTTTAAAGTACCTAAAATGGGAGTAATTGCAGGTTGTAAAGTTCAACAGGGTCAGATCATCAGAAATTGTTCAGCACGTTTAATTAGAAATGGTGAAGTGATGCATACTGGAAAAATATCTTCTTTGAGAAGATTTAAAGAAGATGTCAAAGAAGTTGATAATGGTTATGAATGTGGTATTGGAATTGAAAACTGTCAAGATTTACGTGAAGGTGATTTAATAGAAGCCTTCGAGATGAAAGAAGACGTATAATTAATAAATTATGGGATTTTCAAGATTAGATAGGATAAATAGTCAATTAAAAAAAGTTGTTTCTGAAGCGATGTTTATTACATCCGAAGACGATTCGTTTAAGAATGTTACAATTTCTGATGTTTCGGTGACAAAAGATTTATCTATTGCACGAATTAAAATCATCAGAGAAAATAATTCCAGTAATGAAGTTATAGATAGATTGAACAAAGCTGGTTCATTTTTCCGTAAAATTGTTGCTAAAAAGATGAAATCTTTAAAATATATCCCATCATTACTTTTCGAATTTGATATTAATGTAAAAGAAGCTGGTCGTGTTCTTGAAATTATAGAAGATCTTTCAAAAAAACGAATAGAAAAAAAGCAGGAAAAGATAGCAAGAGGATTTGCTGATGTATCAAAAAAAATATTTAAACTGCTTAATGATTCTGAAAATGTACTTGTATGTGGTCACGTGAACCCAGATGGTGATGCTTTTGGTTCTATTTCGTTTATTTGCCAGTATTTAATGGATCTTGGAAAACGCTTTACTGCTTATATGAATCATGAACTTCCGGAAGAATTCAGGTTTCTTTTTACAGATATTGGAATTAATCCTGTAATGGACATTGACTGTAATCTTGATGAATTTGATACCATTGTGATTCTTGATGTTGGTGCGATTACCAGAACAGGTATTGATGGCATAGAATCACACGTAGATAAAGTAATCAATATAGATCATCATATATCAAATGATGGTTTTGGACTAGTTTCATATATTAATCCCGATGTTTCATCAACAGGTGAGATTCTGTATGATATTTTCAGGTCTAATGATGTTCCATTAAACGATAACCTGTCCAATGCAATTTATACTGCAATTTATACAGATACAGGTAAATTCAGTTACGAAAATACTTCTTCATCGACTCTTGCAATTGCTTCTGAACTTGTAAAGAATAATGCAGATCCATATAAAATCTTCAGAACGATCTATGAAAATCGAACTGTCGATGAAGTACGAATGTTTGCTGAGATTATTTCTACTTTAAAGATCTATCCTGATAAAAAAGCTGCACTAGTCTCTGTTTCAAAAGAAATATTTGAAGGTTACAATGTAAATCCATTTACTTTAAAAGAAATAGTCAATTTTGTTCGAAGCATAGGTCAGGTAGAAGTGGCTATTTTTTTTCATGAACTTGCAGAGAATACCTATAAAGTCAGTTTTCGATCAAAAGGAACTGTTGATGTAAATGCACTGGCAAAAATTTATGGAGGCGGAGGTCACCATAACGCCAGTGGTGCTAAATTGCATGGAAATATGTCAGATCTTATTATTGAAATCCTGGACCAGTTATAGGAATGTCAAATTTTTTTATAAATCTTTACAAGCCTGTTGGCTTAAGTTCCTTTGATTGTATTCGAAAACTTAGAAAGCTACTTGGTATTAGAAAAATGGGTCATATGGGAACACTTGATCCGTTTGCAGAAGGTGTCCTGGTTATTGGTGTAAACAAATTTGCATCTTTTTTTCAACTATTCAATACATTACCGAAAGTATACCGTGCAACAGTATTGTTAGGTCAATCAACTGATACTGGAGATCTTACCGGTGAGGTTACAGAAACGATAAAAGATATTTCTGAAATAGTTGGAACTTCTGACTCTAATGTTTTTATCGAAGAATTAAAAAAAGTCATACAAAATAAATTTACCGGAGAGATTGAACAAATGCCTCCAATGGCATCAGCTCTTAAACTCAATGGTAAAAAACTATATGAATATCATCGTCTTGGTATTGAAGTAGAAAGAAAAAAAAGAAAGTGCAACATATATTCATTTGAATTTATCTCAAAAAAAGTTGATAAAGATAACTTATTGTTTGAATTTGATATTTGTTGTTCATCTGGAACTTATATTCGCACCCTAATCGAAGATCTTTTCAAAGAATTTGATATCCCATCACATTTGACTAAGCTGATAAGGACATCAATTGGAAATCTTGATGTTAATGATTCAATCAAACTTTCACAAATAGATACTGGTAATCTCTTAAACTTGAAATTTTTTCCTGAAAAAGTTTTTTCAACTGGTGAATTTGTAGTAAGAAAGGAATTTGAAAAAAAATTTAAAAACGGAAATATAATTGATATTCAAAATGAAATTATCTCATGTAAAAAAGAAGAAAATAATATCATTTATCGTGGTTTATTAGAAAACGGAACTCTTGAAGGATATTATAATCTTTCGGATAATGTAATGAAAGTGATGATTAAGTTGTGATAATAAACAGATTGTTTTATCAAAATGAAAGATTAAGTGTTTATTCTTATCTTTATGAAAATCGGAAAATTTCAATACTGAGTGGAACACGCAATTTATCCGGAAAATTGACTGATGATGTTCTGAACATTGGAATTGGTGGTTTTGACGGTTTTCATTTAGGTCATAGAGAGATAGTTAAAGATCTTGGAAAAAAAAATAAAAATGCAATAATTACTTTTCATCCTTTACCGAAATATTATTTTCACAGATCTAAACATTTCAATATTTATACATTAAAAGAAAAAATATTGATTGCAAAATATCAGTTAAATCTGGATGTAATGAATATTTTTATATTCAATGAAGAATTTTCAAAGATTACTCCAGATAGATTTATTACTGATATGCTTCTGAAAAGATTTAACATTGGACTTTTGGTTGCTGGAATAAACTTTAGATTTGGAAGTATGCAGGAAGGAAATACTGAATATTTAAAAGATATGCTCGGAAAAAATGATATCCCTTGCAATATAATACCCAATGTAAATTATAATAATGAAATAATCTCTTCAACAGGAATTCGTAAATTTATCTATAATGGTAATATTTCTGAAGTAAATTCTCGTTTGGGGAATCCATTTTTTTTCTATGGAAGAGTCGTAAAAGGTAGAAATATAGGTAAAAAGCTTGGCTATCCAACAATCAATCTGAAATTATCATCTTCAAAGATAATCCCGCCATCAGGAGTTTATCTCTCAAGAACTGAAGTTAATGGAAAACTCTACAACTCAATATCATATATTGGAAATGCTCCAACGTTTAATAATAAACGCCTTATTTTAGAAACTTATATTGATAACTTTCATGAAAATATTTATAATAGATCTGTTAATGTTTTACTGTTGAAATTTCTTAGAACTGAAATAAAATTCAGTTCAATTGATGGATTAAAACAACAGATTTCTGAAGACCTTGAAAAAATGAGGAGATTTGATGACTAGATTCAGCCTAAAATGGAAGATTACTATCTTTGTTGGAATTATAATCTTTAGTTTAATGATATCTTTTGGAATTGTTGTTATTTACGGTGAAAAACAAGCTCTTCTTGAAAAAATGGAAGAGATAGGACATATCATAACAGATTCTTTTGCTGATAGAGCTCTTGATCCTTTGGTAAGTAGTAATTTCCCGGTTATTCATGATTATCTTGAAAGTACCAGGAAAATTGAAAGTATTAAATATATAATTGTACTTGATGATGGTGGGAAATGTATTGCCCATAGTAAAAGAAGTTTTGAAAACAAAATTTTCAAAGAGAATGTCTATATGAACCTGCTCGCAGGGGAATACAAATCCAACAGTTATACATTAAAAAAAATGTATACTGAAGAAAATAAAAAACCGATTGAAGTTCTTGAGATATCAAAAGTCATTGGGTTGAGAAATTCCAGAGAGGTTTATGGAGCTATTATAATTGGATTTTCATATGACAAAATCAATAAAGAAATTAAAAATACCTTAATGGCAATCGTTTATGTAACTATAGTAGCTATAATCATTGGTTTTATTCTGGCTTTCCTGTTATCAGAACTGGTCATACGACCAATAACTGAAATGATGGGTGCAGTGAAAGCCATTGGAAATGGTGAATATGATGTAATGGTCGATGTTAAGTCTCGAGATGAAATTGGAATTCTTGGTGAAACATTGAATAAAATGACTGGACGTTTAAAAGAAAATATTGAAGAGTTAAATAAACAAATTTACTATCTTTCATCACTTCATAAAGTAGGAAATGTAATCGCTGCAACAATATTCGATCTTGATGAATTGTTAAAAGTCATAGTAACCTCGGCAACAGATATAATTAATTGTCATAAGTGCTCAATAATTTTGTTTGATGAAGATACAGGTCAGGCTATGATCAAATTCGGAAAGGGGATGGCAGAAGATTCTTTAAGTATCGTTTCTGACCTTGTTCCCACTGAGGGTGGACAAATTACGGACTGGATCTTAAAAAATCAGAAACCTTTATTTGTAAAAGATATCTCTACCGATGACCGTTTTGACTTTGACTGTAAGGAAAATAATTTAGAGGACAGATATTCATCAAATTCATTTATTGCAGTTCCACTTCAATTACAGGAACAGGTAATTGGTCTCATAAGTGTAACTGAGAAAAATGATGGTCTTCAATTTAGTTCTGAAGATATCAAAATGCTTACTATATTGTCACAACAAGTTGTTATATCGATAGATAACGCTAAATCCCACAGTAAGGATGTTGAAAATAAAAGGATTGAGAAGGAACTCGAGATTGCCCAAAAAATACAAGGTCTCATGCTGCCCGATAAGGTTGCGAGTATTGATAATGTTGAAATTTCTGCAAAATCAATACCTGCTAAAGAAGTAGGAGGGGATTATTTTGATATCTGGGAAATCGACAATCATACCTGTGCTTTTACAATAGCTGATGTTTCGGGGAAAGGTGTTCCTGCTGCACTGATGATGGTTATGATCAGAACTATTTTAAAAACTGAAATATATGCTGAAGAAAATACCAGTATTCTTATGAAAACACTTAATTCTCTCATCATTGACGATGTAGAATCAGCCATGTTTGCAACAATCTTTCTGGCTAGACTAGACAGTAACACAGGTGAACTTAGGTTTACTAATGGTGGTCATAACTATCCGATGATATTTCACAGTGATCGTGAAGAACCTGATTTACTTGAGACCACAGGTTTTTTCATCGGTATGTTTCCAGATCCTGATTATGAAGAATTAAAAATTACAATAAAAAAAGGTGATACTGTTGTTTTATATACTGATGGTATTACTGAAGCATCTAATTCCAATGGTGAAATGTTTGGAATGGGACGATTCTGTAGCCTTGTTTCCAAATACAAGTATCTCGATTCAAAGGGAATTCAGGATAAAATTATAGAAGAAGTACAATTGTTTGCCGGCGAAGAACAGGATGATGATATAACTCTGGTAATTTTAAAATATATATAATAACTATTTCAGAATTATAACAAAATGCTGTAAAAAAATATAATTGCTAATTTAGAATTTTACTGATGGTGATGTCAGCTTTCCAATAATTTTCTGGAGTTTTTCAGTAGCTTCTTCAATAGTAAGACTCAATGATAGAATAATCTCACTCAGAAGCATCTTATGACCCATAGTCAGAAGTTCTTCTTCTTTTGTACCTATAACTTTGTTAAGATTCTTGAAAATTATCTTTTTACAAAGTATGCCAATATTTGTAATGTTACCACTTTTAAGAATTTCCATATTCTTTTTGTAATTAACATTCCAATTTGCTTCAGGTTCATCAACAACTATTGATGTATCGTATTTATCTATTTCTTTTAGGATAGCATTTATTGCTTTTTTTGAAATAGCTTTTCTAATATTAAGTTCTTTTACTTTATCAACTGGAAACATAACCTTATTTAATTTCTCAATCAATGGAAACATTACATAATAATATGTATCAACATTTAAAACTTTAACCATCTTTTTTTCAACTATCTCACCGGCGCCATGCATCGGATGAATAACAAAATCCCCAACTTCAAACATTTTTTTGCTTCCTTATATAAAACTTTACATTAATGTAATGATAATCGAATATTCATCATTTGTCAAGGAATAATGGGTATTTCGCAATTCATGCTGACTACTAACTTGAAAACCGGCCTGAACTTGATGCAAAAGTCTTTTTATCCTGCGCTCGTTTCAAAGCTTCAGAATATGAAATTTTCCGATATTTGAGAAAAGTCAAAAGTGCCTGATCAAGTGTCTGCATACCATCCTGCTTACTTGTCTGCATGACTGAATAGATTTGAAAAATTTTGGCTTCTCTTATTAAATTTGAAACTGCAGGAGTATTGATCAGTATTTCGCATGCGCATACACGTCCCTGGCCATCTACAGTTGGTATTAATGTCTGACTTATTACAGCCTGAAGCGATTCAGCAATCATAACTCTTATCTGGGACTGCTGGTGAGTTGGAAAAGCATCAATAATCCTGTCTATTGTTTTAGGGGCACTCGATGTATGCAGAGTAGCAAAAACAAGATGCCCTGTTTCAGCAGCTGTAACAGCCATTGAAATTGTTTCTATATCCCTCATTTCACCAATAAGTATTATATCAGGGTCTTCACGAAGAGCACTTCTAAGAGAATCAGAAAAAGTTCTAGCACTCTGTCCAATCTCTCGCTGATTTATAATACAGTTCTGATGAGAGTGTACAAATTCAATAGGATCTTCTATTGTGATTATGTGTTCACTTCTTTCTCTGTTGATAAGATTTATCATACTTGCCAGAGTTGTTGATTTTCCGCTTCCAGTCGGTCCGGTACAAAGAATTAACCCTCTATGTAACCTTGCAAGTTCACCTAATATTGGAGGAAGATCAAGACTTTTAAGATTTGGGACTATACTCGGAATAATTCTGAATACGCCTGCAATCCCATCTATTTGATAAAAAATATTAACACGGAATCTTGCACAATCCTGTATTGTATACGAAAAATCTATTGTCAAATTATCTTCTAGTCTTTTTTGCTGATCGCTTGTAAGTATATTTTTTAGAAGATATTCAATCTGAATCTTATTGAGCGGCGGCAACTGGGTTTTTACAAGTTTTCCATGTTTTCTGATTGTTGGAGGAGCATTGGTTGTGACATGGAGATCAGATCCGTTTTCAGCTTTCAGCATTCTGAGAAGTTCATTTAATCCATAACTCAGAGAATTCGCCATTCCGGCTTTTTTTGGTTTTGATGATACCCGTGTTTCGTTTAGTTCAATTTTTTTTTCGACTCTCTCAGTTACAGGAACTGATTGTTGCATCTGTCTTTTTTGCGCATCAGTTATCTGGTTCTGCACAGGTGGTACAGATTTATTCACAGTATTAGTTTCTGCAGATCTGTTTTTTTTTGATTTTAGAGCATTTAATTTATCAAGAAGATTGGATCCACCTTCATTTCTTGGTTTTACTCCCGGAATAGAGTCATCACTCTTCGGTCTTGGCTTAATAGATTTACCAAGTTTATTTTTTAGATCCATTATTTTACTTCTTGTAATTTAAATTTAATTTTCTTGCCAGGTCTAAGTTTCAAATGAACTCTATCTTTAGGCACTTTCAAAAATCCATATGTCTCAATTTCAATAACTACTTCGTTCTTAAGAACATTTTTGATTACACCATAAAAAGTATTTCCTTCACTGGGAGATGATACTGAATAAATTTTATCAATATAATTTTCGATTTCATCTGGCATAGATACAGAAATTACAATCTGATCACCTACAATTTCCTTAATTGCAGCAATTGCATCATAATCCAGTGGATCGCTCATCACAAGTGTCACAGTATCACCAACTTTAAAGATAGGAAGAAAAGAATACTTCAATAAATCATCACTATCAAAAAGACTGGCAAACTGAAAATCTACGATATTATCATTAAGGTGAATATAGGAAATATTCAGCTGATCTCCAAGAGCCCAGATGATATCATCCATTGTTACTAGTTCCATAGAAATAAGAGTTTCGCCTAATCTCATCTTCAATTCTCTCTGTTTCTTCAAAGCACTCATAAGATCTTCTTCAGTAATAAGACGACAGTCTATAAGAACGTCTCCAAGTCTTTTTTTCATAATAATCACCTCAACTCAAAAATTTAAGTCCTACCTTAGCTGAGCATATGTTTTCAAACAATCGCTCAACTCAGGTTCTAAATAAATATTATATAAATCTACCATAAAATAACAATATTATCAATACTTTTGACATTTGTAATCAGTAGATATTGCTATAAATGAAAAAAACTGATAAGATACTCAAATATAATTATAGATGAGGTGATTAAATTTGGATAATACTTCTTTTGCTGAGATGATACTCAAAGCTGATTTTACAATCCTTAAACTAAAAGGACGTATAAATATTCATGAGGCCAATTGCATTCAAGGAGTCCTTGATCAAAATTTGAAAGAGAAAAAAAACCGATTTATCATCAATTTATCTGATGTAAATTATATTAGCAGTTCATTTATCGGAATCCTTGCGTCTTACAAAAAAAAGGCCGAGGATGCAGGTGGAGTTTTTGAAATCTGCGCTCCGAATTCATTTATCATAAAAATCCTTACTGTTACTAACCTAATATCTATACTTCATCCTTATGAAACAGATGATGAAGTAATAAAAAAGTTTTCAGAAACAGAAGCCAAATCTTAACAAGCTGTATTTTTTAGCCACAGCTCAACACTGATTTAACACAGATTAAAGAAAATTTAAGTTAAATATAATAGAAAATTATATTTAAAAATTTCTATGTTTTATCCGTGTTTTTCTGTGGCTAAATTTTTTCTTAATTTTTTTGTAAAACGAAAAAGAGTTGTGCAACCAAAATATTTTAGTTACGCTTGTAATAGATAATATTATGTTATATAATGGCAAAATATTTTTAAAATCTGTGAG
>DAOVTB010000271.1 GCA_030633305.1 Candidatus Muiribacteriota bacterium | reverse complement strand
CGCATAAAAATGATGCTCTTACATCTTCACAACCATTGTTTACAGCCATTTCAAATTCTTTTGCAGCCTCATTTTTCCATTCACGAGCTGCAAATACGAGTCCCCTGTAAAAATATGCTTTTTTATCCTTGGGGTCCATTTCAATCACTTTATTTAAATAACCAATAGCATCATCATGTTTCCCATGTGCGCCAAGTATGAGTCCAAGAATATTGTAATAGTTTTTATCTGCTGGATTTAAAACAATAATTTTTAAAGCTGTTAGAAAAACGTTTCTTGTATTTCCAGCGTCATCTTCAATTGTAAATATCTTTTTTAAAACCTCCAGAATATTCGTTTCATTTTGCTCAGTTTTTAGATAGTTTTCATAGCCAAGTTTTGCTTTACTGAAAAGACCAGCATCATTATATGCATCTGCAAGTTCTATTTTGATTTCATTATTATGAGGGTCCTTGAGATTTGCTTGTGATAAAATATTCAGGTAAGCTTGCAAATTTCCAGCATCTTTTTCCGCATGGGCCTGTTCAATAAGCTTGGTAGCTTCTTTATTTATTGGACTTTGAACTTTTGTTACCTTTTTAGGAGTGGATAATTTAATAAAAGTAATAACAAGAACTACTACTAATAACAAAAAAATAAGAATAATTGGAATCATTTTTTTAAAGATTCCTCATTTGACAATTTCAAATCAGCTCCGAGTCCTATGAATTTGTCTACAAAATTATCATAGCCCCTCTCGAGATGATATATACGGTTTAAAACAGTTTGTCCTTCTGCAACCAGTGCCGCTAGTAATAATGCCGCACCGGCTCTCAAATCAGAGACCATTACAGGTGCACCTTTTAATTTTTTTACACCCCGGATTACAGCTTTTCTATTTTTTATTTCAATATCCGCTCCCATTCTTTTGAGTTCTGCAACATGCATGAATCTGTTCTCAAATATTTCTTCTCTCACAACACTCTGACCTTCCGCCAGACAGAGCAATATCATCATTTGTGCTTGAAGATCAGTTGGAAAACCAGGATAAGGTGTTGATTTAAAATCCACAGCATTAAATCGTTTACAACCCTTTACTATACAGCGATTGTCAAACACTTCCATTTGAACTCCAGCAGTACGTAACTTTGACAGAACAATCTCAAGATGATCTGGAACAATATTTTTAACTTCAACAGTATCACCAGCCATTGCACCTGCAATAATATAAGTAGCAGCTTCAATACGATCAGGGATGGGTCGAAAAACAACTGGTTTTAACTCATCCACACCTATGATATGGAGCGTATCAGAACCATCACCATGAATATCTGCGCCCATTTTTCTTAGAAAATCAGCAAGATCTACTATTTCAGGCTCTCGAGCAGCATTTTCTATTACAGTTTCTCCAGTAGCCATGGAAGCTGCCATCATTAAATTCTCAGTAGCTCCCACGCTTGGAAAATTCAAAGAGATTTTATTTCCTCTTAATCTGGAAGCTTTTGCAAGGATATAGCCTTCTTCAATATCAATACATGCACCCAGCTTTTTTAATCCTTCAAGATGCAGATCTATTGGTCGGTTTCCAATCGCACATCCTCCAGGCATAGAAACTCTGGCTCGACCCATTTTCGCAAGTAGAGGTCCCAGAACAATAAAACTGGCTCTCATAGTCTTTATAATTTCATATGGAGCTTCAACAAACATAGCTGTTGTAGGATCAATTTTAACTGTACTGTATTTTTCATTTGTTATTTTTGCACCGAATCGCCTGAGCAATTCAATCATTGTACTTACATCTCTGATCGCAGGTAAAGCTTCTAAAGTAACCTCACCATTACTTAACAAAGATGCAGCAAGAAGTGGTAATATTGAGTTTTTTGAGGAACTAACAGTAACTGTTCCTTTAAGAGTCCTTCCACCTTTAACTATAAGCTTCTTCATAAGTTTATCCTTTATATGCCAATATAATTTGATTTTTTTATTTCAATTTTAAAAAAATGGGTATCATCACTTTTTTCTCTTGGATGAAAATAACCAATTTTTTCTGACCATAATACTTTTTCTGCATCTGTAACTAAAATCAATTGATCTCTTTTTTTTCTTTGGATCTTTCTATCTATAAATATTCTTTTCAGCTTCCTCATTGATTTGCCATTAACCCGATCCCCATCTTTTCTAGTCCGTATACAAAGTGGGAAAACTAAAGAAGATTCTGGAAAACAATTTTTTCCAGGGTAATATTTCCCTTTTTCAACACGGGTTACTAAAATTTCAAAATCTCTAATTTTAGTAACCTTGTCAATTTGCAGTTGTTCATATATACAATTAGAATCAATATCATCGGATTCATAATTCATACAAAATTTAATTTTACCGTAATCACGTGCTAAAATCAAATTTCCTGGAAGATCAATTGAAGCCTGTGGATTAGTTGAATCCCTGATCATAATGCAACAGTTGAAAATGATTTCCCTACTTAAACCGCTAAAAGAACCAGTTGCTTCTTTATATAGATTTCTAATAATTTCAGTTTGCAGTACTTCATGTAATTCGATAAAATTTTTTCTATCAAATATTATGTTTCCATTCCCATCATTTTCTATATCAATACAATTTTTAGCAGACGCCGTAATGAAATTTGAACATTTTTTGATCTCAGTCATAAAATTGATTACTTTCTCTTTGCAACCATAAAATCTTTCTTCAAGCTGAGGATATAGAACATTTCTCAACCAGTTTCGCATATAGAAATCACTAAGGTTTGATGAATCTTCTATGTAATCTATATCATTATCTTTAGCAAAATTTAATATATCATTTTTACCAGATAAAAGCAGCGGTCGGATGATTCGCCGTTCTTCATTATGGAAATCAAAACTGGTTGCTCCAGAAATGCCAGTTCCCCGGAATAATCTGAATAGAAAAGTCTCTAACTGATCGTCAGCATGATGGGCTGTCACACAATAGTCAAAATGAGACTCGGTAAATAGTTTTTCAACTTCATTAAACCTTATTTTTCTTGCTTCAGCCTGGATATTCCCGGAATTCTTATCTATTTTATTTGTTATATTATAAATTTTTATATTAGCAGCCTGGCTGATTTTAAAAACCAGATCAGCCTGTGCATCTGATTCTGTTCCTCTCATCTTATAATTTAAATGTAGTACTTCCAGATTTTGTGATTTAATATGTTTTAAAAACAGGTTAAGTAGAACCATTGAATCAACACCCCCACTTATCATCAGGAGATATTTTCTATTTCGAAAATCTTCAATTTGTTCCATTTGAGACAGAAATGCATCTCGAATTGAAATCATAATATCCCGTTTCGAAGTGCTGATACCGGGCAAGCCTTTACACAATCAGAACATCTGATACATTCAGTATCTTTTCCAATATTAACCAGCTTTACATCCATAGGGCATACTTTTTCACATTTTAAGCAATTTATACATTTATCAGTATCTCTTTTTATATTGTAAATTGAAAATCTGTTAAATAAAGAATATATTGCTCCAAGAGGACATAGATATCTGCAGAATGGCCGTTTCATCATCAACGTCATTATTATGATCAATATTAAAATAGATAATTTGAAATAAAACAACATCCCTATTTCTGGAAGTGACTTTTCGATGGCTAAAAGTGGTAATCCAGCTTCAACAGTTCCTGCTGGACATATATATTTGCAAAAACTTGGCCCTTTACTATAGCCGCCATCATCTACTAAAAATGCTGGCATTAAGAATACAAAAATTATCAAAACCATGTATTTTGTATACTTCATTATTCGAAATTTATATTTAATATCATATTTCCAGAATGGTATTTTGTGGATTAGATCTTGAAAAAGACCAAAAGGACATAACCATCCACAAACTGCTCGCCCAGTACTCATACCTATTACTCCCAGAAACGAGAACATATACAAACTAAATTTATGTGGCATTCCACCTGCAACTGCCTGAATTGCACCAATAGGACAACTTGTAACAGCAAGTGGACAGGAATAACAATTAAGACCTGGACAGCATACTTTCTTTAATGAACCTGAATAGAGCATAAACGTATTCACAAAATAAAAATACGAGTTAAAAATCAATGTAAAAATAAATTGTACAAAAGTCCTAAAATGATTATGTTTCATCCTAGGCCTATGCATTCATAACATATCATAACAGCTTTATTATATATTACATCTACTTCACCTGAATAAATTACAGACAGTATAAGTCCAATAATAAAAAGAATAAGGAAAAATATTTTATATTTCATCTAACCTACTTCTTTGCAAGAATCCTTCTAAAATCGATTAATGTTTCTGGATTAATTGCTATATTGTTTTTTCTAATCTCGAAATGGAGATGGTATCCAAGTGATGTCCCAGTATTTCCAACTGAGCTTATTTTATCACCTTTCTGGACAATTTTGCCAACCTTTGTATACAATCTTCTACAATGAGCATAACGTGTAGTAAATCCATTGCCGTGTTTCAGAATAACTGTTACACCATAACCTGGGTAATAACCAGCAAAAATTACTTTTCCACTCATTGCAGCCCTTATGGAAGTATTCCTTACTGCTGCAAGGTCAATCCCATTATGAAAACGCCATTTTTTAAATATTGGATGATATCTCATTCCGTATATTGATGACACCCAGTGATCATCAGTTATTGGTAATTCAAAATCAAGGGAATTATTGTAAAAATTACTTATCTCCCTTTTCAATTCAATGATTTTTTCAAGCTTAAAATCATTGAATCCAATAAAAGTAGAAGTATCAAACTTTAAGATTTTATCAATTGGAATACCAGAATATTTTTCTTGAATATTATTTAGATATATTGGGGTAAAATCCTGTGTTAAGTATTCATATTTCTCTACAGGAGAATTATATGAAAGGTTCAGAGAACTTATTTCAGATACCTCAATAAACACAAAAATTGAAACTATAAGTAAAATATAGCTTACATAATTTTTTAGTTCTCTATTGGAATCTTTCTTCATCACCCACTTCTTCCTTTTTTACTTTCCTGCGTTTTACTCTTCCTGAACATTGATAATGTTCAAAAAT
>DAOVTB010000262.1 GCA_030633305.1 Candidatus Muiribacteriota bacterium | reverse complement strand
TGGAATAATTTGTATCTGGATAAACTGATGGCGTACAAATGTACGTTGAAGTTTAGACTGATGCAAATTATTTCAAGATTCGCTCATTCAGAATGCAGGAAGAGCTATTCTTCCTGGACATTGATAATGTTCAAAAATTCCTCATTATTTTTTGTTGCACCTAATCTTTTTTTCATTATAGACATAACTTCAGCAGGTGACATATTTACAAAATGATTTCTCAAGGTCCAGATCTTTTTCAAACTTGAAGGATCTTTGATAAGAAGTTCTTCTTTTCTAGTGCTGGATTTTGAAATATCAATACATGGAAAAATTCTTCTATTGAACATATCTCTGCTCAATTGCATTTCCATATTTCCAGTACCTTTGAATTCTTCGAAAATAACTTCATCCATTTTAGAACCGGTATCAACAAGAGCAGTTGCCAGGATTGTTAAAGAACCACCATTTTCAATCATTCTTGCCGCACCAAAAAACTTCTTTGGTTTGTAAAGAGCCTGTGGATTCACACCACCCGATAAGGTCTGACCTGAATTAGGGACTGATAGATTATAAGCGCGAGCAAGTCGTGTCAAACTATCAAGAAAAATAACCACATCATATTTTAGCTCAACAAGCCTTTTTGCTTTCTCAATTACCATCTCTGAAATTCTGATATGATTACTGATCGGTTCATCAAAAGTCGATGCAATAACTTCAGCAGAAGTCGATCTTCTCATGTCTGTTACTTCTTCAGGTCTTTCATCAATCAAAAGCATCATTGTAATGACATCTGGATACTTTTCTCTAAGTGAATTGGCAATATTCTTCAAAAGAACAGTTTTTCCAGCCTTAGGCGGAGCAACAATCAAACCTCTCTGGCCTTTGCCAATCGGACATATCAGATCAATTACTCTGTTTGTATAATTGGTAGTTTCATCTTCGAGATTAAACATATTATCTGGAAAATTTGGAATCAGCGTTTCAAATTTAGGTCTTTTATGAAGGTCTTTAAACTGACATCCATTAACTGAATTTACTCTTAAAAGAGCTCGATAATTTTCTCCATCTCTTGGAGGTCGTACCTCACAAGATATAGAATCACCTGTTCTAAAAGCAAACTTTCGAATCTGGTGCGGAGATACATATATATCATTTGCACTCATTGAATATGCTTCAGCTCGCAAAAATCCATAACCATCTGTAAGAATTTCAAGAACTCCTTCTCCACCAGACAAATTAGGCTTTTTAGCCTCTTCTTCAAGAATTGCAAAAACCAATTCACCTTTTCTACGCTTTCCCCAGTTTGGTATATTATATTTTTTGGCTATTGACTGGAGATCTCTCAAGTATAAATTTTGCAGTTCGGTAATTCCCATATTACACCTCTCTAAAATTATTGAAAAAAGTTATTTTTATAATCAAAATAAATATCTATCCGGCAATGAGTTTTCCATTATTAAAGATAATAATCGCAGCTGTTATATACAAAAAAAATAACAGGAATGATTCCCATCCAAGTTTCATAGGAAGATAACCTTTTTTTCGTCGGAAACTCATAGAAAGTATAACTATCATGCACATGATAATTGCAAAAAAAGCTGTAACCAGATGATATTGGTTTGTAGCCGTTGTATGAAAAATTGAATTGGATCGGTAAAACAGATCCGC
The DNA here is from genome assembly GCA_030633305.1 of Candidatus Muiribacteriota bacterium. Classification (GTDB taxonomy): domain Bacteria; phylum Muiribacteriota; class DAOVTB01; order DAOVTB01; family DAOVTB01; genus DAOVTB01. The sequence goes on along the minus strand of DAOVTB010000262.1, from coordinate 3,795 downwards.
AACAAATATTATGCTCATATTAAAAATATTTGAACCTAGAATATTACCAAGGGCCATATCACACTGTCCCAGTTTTATAGCTCCAAGAGACACAACAAGTTCAGGAAGACTAGTGGCAAATGCCATAAACAGTGTCCCAACAAAAGTTGAGCCGAAAGTCATTGTATTTCCTAGAAATGTAAATGGCGTTTTTGCAATACAATCACCAAGATCTGTTAACCAGACACCTACAATTACAACCACCAGCCCAAGAAAACTGAAAATACTTGCAGCTCTTCTAATTGTAATATCCTTATATTTTTCTTCTTCATCTGAAGAAGCATCTTGACTGTGTTCATGCTTATACATAATAAGCATTGAAATCAAGTAAACAGCCAGGATAACAAAAGACATGAAACCTATATTGAAAATTACTGAATTGAATATAGTTACTATTCCAAGTTTTGCAAATAACAAACCAACAGAACCCATGCACATCATGATAATTCCTAAAGATGCAGAAACAATATGGGTTTTGCTGACACTATATAGAAATGGATAACCTTTGTATACAAAATCAAGAATTACAATTATAAATAAATTGAACATGTTGCTTCCGAACACGTTTCCCAATGCCAGATTAGGACTATTTTCAAGAGAAACAGCACTTATAGATACAACCAGTTCAGGGACACTTGTTATAAATGCCAATAGCAAAAATCCGATGAAACCTTTTTCCAAACCGGTTTTTTCACCAATAATATCACCATATTTCGATAATTTAATACCGGCAATGACGATAATTGTACAGGCAATAACAAACAAAAACAGGTAATATGTCATTTACTAGGTTTAGTTTCCTTATCTAACTGATCTACCAGAATTCGTGCAAGACCAAATCCTGAATTTTCTGAAATGCTTTTTGAATACTGTTCATCAAGCATACCTTCAAAAATATCTTCACCCATTCCACCATCGATGAGTTTCCCTTTTTGAACTGTTTTTCTCATAGCCTTCATCATCATATTAATAACAATAGCTTCAAACTGCTTTGCAACTTCTTCAAGTCTTTTCCGCTCGTCTGTAAGACTGTCCAGCTTCTCAGAGAATTTTTCTAAATTCTGAATATCATCTGTCTTTTTCGAAGCAAGATATTTGTTAAAATTACTGGTTATATTATCGACTGTTTGCATGAGAATTACATCTTTTGAAGTTTAAGTTTGGTATATCTTAAAGGATATTCAAGTTTAACAGATAAAATTTCAATTGGCAATTTAATTTATTATTTTCTTTGAAGTAATCAAAATTGGATGAATAGCCGATATTATTGATGAAATATTATGTATATAAAAAGATTAATACTTACTTTATTCATATTTGTTATTGTATCAATTCTTCATTGCGCCGTTAGCCAGCGTAACATTAACCCTGCCTCTAAATCCAAAGGTAAAGTCAGTGGTAAACCACTTGCTACTAATATTGAATTACAGGCAGACTCGCTGGAATTTGATAATAAATCTCAAGCTATAATATTGCGTGGCAATGCTTCTGCAGTCAGAGGCGATGTAAGAATTAATGCTGATGTCATCCAGGTGGATGTTAAGGATGAAAAAATATTTGCATATAAAAAAGTAGATTTCTGGCAAGGAAAAAAAGAGATACGTGGAAATTTAATGGTATATAACATGAAAACCGGAAGAGGTTATGTAGAAGATGCATATACCTATGAGAATCGTAAACCGGCAAACTATTATTACAAACTTAAAAAATTGTATTACAGAAGTAATGAACAAGTAGGTTATGGAGTAAGATGGACATCTTGTGAACATATTGATGATCCGCATTATCGAATTGATGCAAGAAAAATTGTTCTTGTTCCAGAGGAGAAAATAATCCTGTTTAATGCGTCCTACTATATTGGCAAAATGAAAATATTAACTGTAGGAAGAAAAGTTATCCCCTTAAACCAGAGAAAAAGATCAAAGTTTAAACCCAGTTATTCTAAAACAAATGGATATTATCTCGAATCATCATATGATTACGAGATAGATAAAAATAATACTGGCCGAGTTATATTTAATTATTATCAAAAAAGAGGAATCGGCGCAGGCGTAAGTCATAATTATAAATACCGGTTAAAATCAAGTGGTACTGTATATGCATACTATTTTGATGAAAAAAGATGGGTAAATGATGTAGCAGAAGATTACAGGACAAGTAAAAAATTTACTATGTCCAATAGTCTCAAGATGGATTCGGCTACAAATATTTCAACAAATTTAAATTATTTCAGTGATCTTAGAAGCGGTGAAATCGCAGCAAATGAAGAAATGAATATCAGAATAAGTGCTAATCACAGGAAAAAAAGTTATTCCCTCGCCTTGCAGCTTGATGACAGAATAGATATGGATGGCGACAGATACACAGGTGATGATAATTATCGTGTCAGCAGCAAGTCACCTGAACTCAGAATTAGAACCAATAATAAACCTGTATTCAAACTTCCTCTTTCTTTCAGTACAAATACTATTCTAGGTAAATATACTGAGACATATCAAAAACAAACTAAATCTACATTTAAAGAAGATTTTACAATAAACACGTTTTCAAAACCATTAAACATTTTTGATTTTCTTAAAGTAACGCTTAATAATACATACAGGAAAATTTTTTATGAAAGTGGTGAAAGAATTGAAAGTGTTTATTCGCGTGCGGGAACAACCCTTAAAATGGGTGATCCCTTTACCTTGAATGTGAATTATGATTATAGAACTACAAGTGGTCATACTCCTTTGGCATCAGACAGGATGGGCTCAACAAATCGAATGGCTAATAAACTTGCTTACAAATTTTCCAGAGTCAGAGGAAATTTGATGTCACTTTATTACGATTTTATCACTGATAGATTTTCAGGAGCATATACTGATCTGACAGTTTCTTCAATTCCAAAGGCCAACTTTAAATGGAATTTTTATTTAAAGGGTGACTATACTCTCGGTGATATGACATTAAATAGCTTTAAAATTCAAGGTATTGATCTTACAAGGCTTTATACCAGATTCTCAGTTGGAAGGGAAAAAGGATGGGATCTTCTTACAACTACGAGTTATGATACGATAAATGATAAATTTTCTGATCTTAATAATGTATTGAAATTTAATATTTCTGATGTCTTTGACGTTTCCTTAAGTTCAAGATACGATTTTACAAAAAAAGAATTAACTTCTTTAAATTATAATGCAACATGGAATCTTCATTGTTATGCCGCAAGAATGAGCTGGCAGAAACAGACTCGTGATTTCCAATTCCTTATATACGTTAAAGCTTTCCCTGATAAACAGTTGATTTTGAACTATGATGCTGATGAAAAGATAATCAAGCCTAAATTTGGCAACATGGGCTATCACTAACCTGCGTCCTGAATGGGCGAATCTTGAAATTTTCTGAATCAGTTCAAGCCTTCAATGTATAAATTCAGAACGCAGGAGGTACTTTAATAAAAAGAAAACTAGCAAGCTTTCCGCGAAATATCTTTTGTTTCTGTTCAAGATGGCGTTCAAAGATGTCGTCATTATGAGGATTATTTTTGAAATAAAGAAGATTATTGATGTGTAGTTGTGAGAGTAGTGTCACGACCTCCTCTTGTGTAGGAGCGACATCAGGATACTCTAGTAGATAAGCTTCCCATATCTCTTCAACACTTTTAAGTGTTGTAAGTCGCATAACGAACTGATATGCTTCAGGTTTTATTCTAAAGAATTTATTATTATATGCATCGTTAATCTCATACCATTTTTCACCTCTAAAATACTGTTT
>DAOVTB010000117.1 GCA_030633305.1 Candidatus Muiribacteriota bacterium | reverse complement strand
GGAGATATGACAACAGTTACACCAGAAAACAGGATTGCAGGAATCTGATAACAGATCGATTTCCCACTTCCAGTCGGCATTATTGCAAGGGTGTCTTTTTTATTCAGTACATTAAGAATAACCTCTTGTTGTTTTTCGCGAAAAGAGGTATAACCATACACTTCTTTTAAAACTTTTTTAATTCTACTTACAGGAATTTTTTTCTGATTCTTCATTTTCACTCGCTGATCTAATTTTTTTTCTTTAGTTACAGTTAATATTTGTTCAATTGGGAGATTATTCATTTAGAAATCCTTAAATCCAATTTACTGGATTATATCACACTTATCAAGTTTTTCTGCTGGTAATAAATAACATCCAGTCAACAGCAAACATACCAAAACCAACAAGCGGGTGCAGTCCAAATAATTGACAGATTTTAAAAAGTTTGTTTGACATAATTTCCTTTTTTCATTGATATTGTATCATATCCAATATAAATTATTTTCAAATGCATTGGGATTTTGATTTATTACAAAAGGTTATTCATGTGCAAAGATATTGAGGTTTTAACAATCCCATCTCATTACCCATTTATGATATAATTACACCATGAAAAAACGACTTTCAACAATATGTATTATTTTCAGTATCTTCTTGATCTGCAATAACCTTTTGGCAGAAAAATGGAGATCAGGTTTTCTAAAATTACACCGTCCAGGAATGGAAAAGACATTTTCACTCGGTAGAGGAAAAGACATTCAGCAAACCAAAGGAGATTTAAGCCTGTTCAGAATAAACAAAAGTGCAATGATACTTTTTACCAATTTTTTAAGAGATACTAGAGCTTTTGGATTTTTCATTGGGTTAAACCCATATACACATCTTGGAATCAAAAGAGAAATACTTACTCAAGGTGTTTGCGTATATCACAAAGGAACATCTGTATCAGATCCTAAGCTTAAATGGTATGAATCAAATGATAGACATAAAACAGGCTTATACATAAGCAGTAATGATAAAACTGGTGAACCAGTAACAGATCTAAAGAAATTTGAAAATTGTGAATTCTGTATTAAAGATCGTTACGATCGAAAATGGATCATCAAGATCAAAAATGCAACTGTAAAAGGATTATCAATTCTGTACAGGAAAATCAAGTAAGTTTTTTCCGTTCCTTTATAACATTCGGTTTAGCATATCATCTATGTTCTCTATAGATAAGCCTTCAAATTCAAAAGAATAACCTTTATAGATTTTTTTCAATTTCGTAGTTTTTTCTTTTAATTTATTTATTTTAATCTTATCACTATTCAGTTTTACATCTGTACATAAAATTCGCTTTGAAAAATCATCTACTGAGATAATATCTATTTCATTTTTATTGCCTTTTTCCCAATAGGTTCCAATATTTCCAAATTCTGATGAATAACCTTTAATTTCAATAAATAATTTTTCAAGTATAGGTCCAGCAAATGTTGTTAAATCTCTATGTACAAGTTTTTTGAGATATTCAAATCTCTCATTTCCAACTAGTGACATATATTTGTAAACAAATCTAAACCAGAATTTGATGTAATTATCTTTTATCTTATATTTTTGACTTCTACTTTGTTTCTTACAACCAACGGGTTTTACTTTTTCCAATAAATCATATTCCTGAATCAAGTTTTCCAGATATCCTCCAATACTTCTTTCCAATATTGACTCAATCTCAGTTCTGGAAGTGTTCCCAGAAGCAATTAATTCAAGAATTGAAAAATAAATACCATAATCTCTTCCAAATTCCTGGATTAAGAGATTTTTACCTTCTCCAATAAAAAAAGAATCCTTTTGAAAAATTAGATCAATAATGTCATTTTTGGTAAACGATCGAGATTCAACTAAAATTTCGAGATATCTCGGCATTCCACCAGTAATAAGATAATTATAAAAAAGGTTTTCATTATCATATTCTCTATTATCATTCAATATTTCTTTAATGACTCTGGCTTTAAATGGTTTAACATATAGAATTCTGTCTGCTCTTCCATAAAGAGGTTCTTTTTCATTCTGAAAAATTCTTATCATCATCGAATAGATTGAACCAATGAAAATAATATGTATTTTTGTTTCAAATTTGTATTTATCCCAAAGTTTTTGTATTTCAGAATAGATACTTGGATTTATATTGATAAATTCCTGAAATTCATCAATTATTAAAACATATGGATGATCTTTTCCAAATTTTAATAATAACTCAAATATTTCGATAAAGTTTTTTACTTCACCAATATGCTTTTCTCCAAGAACATTTTCATATTCCTGGATAAATTCATTACAAAGAAGTTTTTCTGCTTTTTTTGAAACAAATAGATAGAAATGTTCTTTTTTTTCAGCAAATTTTTTAGCCAATAAAGTTTTCCCTACTCGCCTTCTTCCTGTTAAAACAGTGATTTTACCATATGACATTTGGCATTGAGAATATATATCTTCAAGAATTTCTAGTTCATCACTTCTATTATAAAATTTCACTGCAACTCCCATTACCGTAATACCCATTACAATAATATCATTTTTCTTATTTTTATGTCAAATATTTGGTGAAAACATTCAATAAAACCTACAAAAGATTTTTAAAAAATTGAATATCATCGTCATATTTCAAAGAAAAATAAGTGAATAGTCATGTCTACCGCTTCTGCTCCCTTGCACAATCACGGTTCCACAACCAAACTGTGGTTGCAATACAGGGAATAAGCATAAACCATGTCCCGAACAGTGCAATCACAAACCCTGCAAAAGGGGCTGGCAAACAGGCACCTAAGACCATTGTAATGATCAGTACACCAAGGGGTGACACTACAATAAACCAGCGAGGATACATTGTCCGTCCACTTAAAATTCCAACAGCGTGCCATATTGCGCCCAGATTGAATGCCAGAATCGCTGTCAGATCACCCATCATAAAATGGTCAAGCAAAAAGCGATTGGCCATTTCATAAAATGCCTTATCTGTACACCCAACTACGGCCTTAGCTTGGGCTAACACACTCAAAAATGCCCAACCTGCATGTTGTATCCCGCCAATCATAAGTATCGCATAGGCAAGCAGTCCGCATGGCACAAAGGCCAGCCAGAAACCTGCACGGCGCATTCCAAACCACCAGTGATAATATGAAAGCGCGTAAAACGGATAGAACCATCCGGCGGTTTGGGCCAGCATCACCATCCAATGAGGTCGATTGCCAGCTGTACGAATCGTCTCCCATACCGCAGGCGAAAAATATTCAAGCCCACTCAATTCAGATGAATATGCGTAAATAAAATCACATACACCGTTCCAGAGTAATAGAATAGAAACAGTAATTCCAAGAATGCGAAGACGACGATTTCGACTTTTGATATCCATTAGAAAATTACTTGAACTTATAAATCATCATTGACCAAATGTTCAAATTTTGGCATACATTTATTCATTGCTTTATTGTAAGCCTTGAACAGGATTTTTTTATCCTTTTCCTTCAAAGGTGGTTCAGAAGTAACCGTTCCATAATCAAGATTCAGATTAAACCCTTTGCGTGTATTAACTTTAGGAAATCCAATTCTAGCACTTTCAATTATTTGTTTAAACCACCTTACACCTTCCATCGCACTGGTTTTGGCATGAATATTTTTTGGGAAGTAATCTGATAATTTAGCCTGTCCATTCATGATAGCCTCTTCTGGAACTCCATTTTTCACAAATTTCTTCAAACTTTTATCATAAAGTGCATTGGATAGAAAATCTTTTTCCATCATTGCTTTTTTAAAAGCATTTTCGGATGTTTTTTTATCCTTACTGAAAATCGTTTTGCAAAGAGCGTCTAATTTGGAATTAACATTCTTAAATACCCTGTGCATATTACTTGTTGTCATTTTAAAAGTAAGTGTAAGGGGCTTCATAAACCCTACTTTTTTTATAATTTTCGAGGGATAGATCCCTAATTCTCTATGTTTTAAAAACCAGTAATATACACTAATTTTATCAAGTAATGATTCAAAAATGACATGTTCCGATCCATGAACTTCAAAATCTCTGGTCACTCGATATTTGTTCGGAATATTCATTCCCGGGTGAAAGACCAAATCACCCATGTAATGAAAAGCCCATCCATAAAAATATGCTCTAGCAACTAGAAATTGTTTTCCTTTTGCTTTCATTGTAATGTCATTGAGCAGATTGAGAATCCTTTGTGGAAATTCATTATGGAGCGGAAAAAATACTTTAGAACGCTTAATGTACTGGGTGATATCATACTTATCAGGTCCAACTGCACCAAAAGTAAAAGCTTTCTGTTCAGGATTCAGGTTATCCAGATCAAAATGAAATTTTCCATCCTTACCCATAGATGTCAACTTAGAGTATAATTCATCTCCAAACACAGGTTTGTAAATTTCCGGATGTTGCGGCATCTCTATTGCAAGAAGAAAAACTGACTGTCCGACATGTCCCCAGGCAGAACTACTCCATAATGCACCTGAAGTGACCATCAAAAAAATCATCACTGTAACCAGTAACAAAAAAGGCTTTTTAAAAGTAAATTTATCCATATAAAACTCCTAATATTATTAAATTATTTATTGTAATTATAACTTACTTCATTTAATTGTCAATTTAAAAGGATTACAACCAGTTTTTTTACTTCCCTGAGACTTCCTATCGCGTAGGCCAGTCAAAACCAAAAGGTCCATAATCTTTCTTTACAAAATGTTTGTATTCTTCAGGAATTCCTTTCCAGTAAACATTGAAAATATCAGGTCGCCTTTTATATACCTTTTCAAAAGCAGTTTTATCACCACGTATGGCTAAAACATGATAAGCTGCGATCATATTGCCTATCTTTTTGGCTTTAATTCCTCTAAAAAAACCTTTTTCAGGGATTCCTTCTTTCTTATAAACATCAACGATCTCCTGGAGAAGTTGATCTGCCTCTTTACCATTCCAATATTTTAATCCCCAGATCAAGTTACTCAGCAGTGTTTTTCGTGGATCCGGCAGAGATTTTTTGATCTCTTTTTTTATAAAGGAAAAAACTTCCGGATCCGCTTCACGACCAAGATACTGGAACACCACAGGATTTATACCTGTTCCTCTAAAACCACCTGTCAGTTTTGCATTTAAAAAAGCTTTTGAAAGCCCGTTATATGGTGGAGAAATATCCCAGCCATCAATCCGTGTCCAACCTGAAGTCCGACCAAAAAAACCTGATTTTATCAATAAATCCAGAAGTTTTGGATCCTTTATAGTCATCAGTTCCTGACGCGCTATTCCCCTGCTGGAGAAACTTTTGTAATCACCAGGCCTGGCAAAATCATAAAATATGCTAATAACTTCTTTATCTCCGCTTTCTGCATATGGAAAAAGTTTCATGAGCATTACCCTTACATTCCCATCATATCTTTCTTTTCCTTTCCATTTGTTGAGTTTTTCTATAACTGATGCTTTAAATTTTTGATCCAGTTCTGCGCCTATCATGCTCTCTCCCAGCGTCCTCAATCTTCTTTCTGTCTTTGTAGAGTCATAAGATGAAACATTTGCCCAGGGAGGATGTGCCCATTTTTTTCCAATTGCCTTTTTAAAATCATCAGGAATTCTTTCAATGTATTCCTTGACCTTATTTTCCTCATCTTTAAACAGATTGGTAAATCCACCATTATGGGCCATTAGAATTTCCCTTACTTCAGGATCATCAAACCTGGTTAATTCGCCATAACATGCATATATGGCTTCTCCATAGTTTCTAAGCTGATACGTCTTCTTGCCATCCCACAATTTAACCCAGTTGCGATAAAAATCAATTAGTAATTGTCTTGCCCTGGGATCTTTTGTCGCACCAAGTCCTCTTATAACTCCAATATATCCTGCAGGATCCCAACTTTCTTTTTTCAACATATCAGGAAGGATTTCCATTGCTTTTTTTGCATCTGCATAACCCAGTACTTCTGCAAGACATCCTAATGCTTTTCCAGAAACCTTTTCCTTACTTGTTAATATTTTAACTGCAAATTCTAATGTTCCATTTGGAACTGTTCCTACCAGTCCTTTAGAAGCACTGGTGAACGCAATTAGATTTCCCTTTGGGTTAATTGTTTTTATATATTTAAGGATCTCAGGACCAGCCGGGGTATACTTCAATCTACCTAAACCATATGCCGCCGCAGACTGTCCGCGGGTATAACCATCTTTTTTTAAGATTTTAAGCAGTAATTCAGCACTAATGTTTCCCGGATCAGAAAACCTGGAAAGTGGCCTGATTACCCAGTCCCAACCATTTGCTTTTTTCCTGATCACTTCCTGAAAACCTAGACGGGATTTTTCAGGATGCATCATGATCCCTTTATCGATGTTTACGTTCATATAACCACCACGGTTATAATACTTCTTCAAAAGAAAAGCTATTTTTTTTCCTCGCGTGAAATTAATGTCTTCAACAGTTTTTTTAACAACTTTTTGAGGTATTTTTTTATTGTTTTTAAGTAATTCTGGTTTCTTTTCACCGCAGCCAGATTGAAAAATCAGTATCAAAATAATGACTGGTATTATCGCTTTATTTAACATATGAACCTTCTTTAAAATTTTTTTCATATATTAAACTAATGTGCTTAATAATTCAAACCTGAGCTGAGTAAACTCATTTATTTGACTATTACCATATGGATATAATAGACTGTTTTATATGAAAACAATTTTCTGTACATATTGCTGTAGAACAAAAGATCCTGTCGATGGACTTATTCCAACTTTGGAAAGATATAAAAGTAAACGTATTCGTTCAGTTCATAAAGCTGCACAGCATCTTGGCTTTGCAACATACATTCTCTCAGGAAAATATGGACTTCTCATCAGTGAACATCCCATTCCCTACTATGATTATTTACTTTCATCTGAAAATGTTGATACATTAACTCAAACTGTTGAACAACAGCTATTGGAAAACAGTATTTCTTCAGTTATTTTTTATGCCGAATCATCAAATATTGATCCAGACAATCAGCCATACATCAATGTAATCACTAAGGCTTGTAAAAATAAAAAAATTGATTTTTCTCTGGTGATATTACCTAATTCCTAAAAAACTTCTGCCGAATTAGATCTTCAATGTTCCTGAAGTTTGAACTGAAGTGACTTCAATAATTGCTTTAACTCAAAGTAGTGATGTTTTTCATCATTAAAAACAGAATCTACTATTTCCCTAGCGGGATTGGTTTTAAACAAATGCCTTAGTGAATTGATAAGGAGTACACTATCTTTTTCATAATGCCGAGCCATATTTATGACATTGATCGGGGTCAGATTCTTTTTAAAATATAGATCTGATGTTATTTCTTCAGAGATCAATTCGAGAAAATGACCATAATCTCCTATAAAACTGGTCGTTGAAGTATGATCACTGCTGATTTCTTCCTGAAGTATTTTGTAGTGTTCAATATGTTCTCTTTCATCTTCAGCTAGTGCGCTAAATAATTCTTTGACTTTTGCATCCTCAGATTTTACTCCTGCGGACCTGTAGAAATCCTGTCCATATTTTTCAATATAAACCATCAGATCAATGGCCGTTTCAGGCGAAACAACGAGATCAATCATTCCCTTCATTTTGATTACCTCCCATATATTTTTTACGGTACATAATTACTATAAATTACCTCTAATATAAGTTTATCATGCAAATCCCTGTATTAGGGTTTTTATAAGAAAAGTTATTATTTTATATAAAGAAAAATATGTCGAAATAATCAGTGATGGCAAGAGGACATCTGAGATTACCAAAAAAGAAGTACCAATACTCTAAAGAATAAGTGAAAGATTAAAATCCGGGAAAATTTTCTTTAGTTTTGCCAGAGTCATCAATGTAGGATTTGCAGTTTTAGAAGATTCCAGTTTTTGATACCCATAAACACTTTTTATACCCATCTTTTCAGCGACCTGTTGTTGTGTAATATTGTATTTCAACCTTAATGACCGGATGTAAAAGGCAAAAGCAATTTTCGGGTACACTGGAATACTTACGATGTCTTCTCCCTGGATGGAATCATCTGGAAACGGATGAACAAACTTGGAATCTGAAGGGTCATCAAGGTACAGGTTCAATACCTCTTCCAAATTATAAAGCAGCTCTTCCCAAGTATCCCCCTGAGTAAGACACCCTTTTAATTCGACACCCTCTCCCCAGTATCCATCGACATCGTTATGTATTTTAAAATGATATTTCATCATTTTTCACCTTTTAGAACCTTCAATAATTTTTTCTCCAATCCCTTTTTTATTTCTCTATGCATCGGAATTGTTTCTTTTTCCAAACCATTACTAATCGTTACATGACTTCCTTTTTGCCGCAGAATTATCCAACCTTTCTTTTTAAAAAGTTTGAGCATCTCTTTCCCACTCATTGGCATAGCTAATACCTGCACACCCACATATATTTTACCACTTATAATAGGTAACGTCAATGTAGCGTTCCATTATTTAGTTTTTATCTATGCAAATGCTATACCAACTCAAAAACAATTGTTTTTATAGTCTTTTTACAAATACTTCATTTGATTCAAACTTCATTTTGAGACACTTTTCCCAGATTGAAACAATACTTTCATTTTGATTTTTCAAAAAAATAAGATTTTCGCGCTGAGAACGCGGAATATGCCAAAAAATAGAATAATTTGAATATGCTTAATAATGCTTATTAAATTCATCCATATCCAGGACCATGTCGAACTCATTTTTAAGTTTCAATTTAATAAGTAACATAAGAAAATCATCTGAAGGACCAATCAAAGTAAAGACATGTCCAGTTGATTTGATTATTCTATTGTAGTTTTGTAACATTGAAAAAAAATTATACGTTGTTTCAGTACAGTTTGATAAATCAAATGCCACATTACCAGCAGCATTATCAAGTAAAATATCGTATTGTTGCTGATGCACATCATAATCCTCAGACCTGATTTTTTCTGGAACTTCAATTATTGAAAAAAAATTTCCTTTTAATGTTGTTTTGGCACTGACTGAATATTCAATATTTTCAGGATCAGTATTTCCAAATTTCTTCCATATCCACAATGAATTTTTCTTAAAAGACCAGAAACATCTACTCAAATATTTTTCATAGTTTTTAAGATCCTGTATAGTTTTTGAACAAAAATAAGAAGCACCATCACTTGAATGCCATAAATTGCCTTCTGGAGTTACTTGTCCAAGATTATGACTGGCAAAATTTGACCATTTAAGATAATGATCAGCATTTACATAAGAAAAAATTCTATCTTTGTCACTGATTTCATCCTTAAAGATTACACCGCATAGATCAATACAGATCTTCGTCGCCTTTGCAAAAGCATTAATCTGGTTGAAATAAATCAAACTGGTTTTTTCAATAAGGGAATCAGTTATTTGACTGGATTTAATAAAAAGGTCTTCTTTAGATGAATACTCATCGAAAGCAGTTCGCCAGTTATGACCACTGGATAATTTTCTCTTTATTTTTAAGAAGATTTCCTGAGTATCTCTGCAAACTGGAATTGACTGTTCATACAACGGAATTGCAATATGTTCAGCTATATCATTAAAGTCATAACCATATTGAGGAATATTTCTTAATAACTGTAAAGCGAATTTAATATAACGTTTGCGCACTTTTGACATAATTTCTAATCCAAATAACATTATATCATAACAGGACGTTTTTACATCAAGTGATTGGATTAACTAATTCTATTGCAATATCAGCAAATTCTTTGTAATCATCGTATCTGAATATACTGGACCATGAAACAAAATAATCGTTTTCTAGAATCAATTTAATAATCTCGTATTCTGACTCAGGAACAATGTCATATCCTCCAAGATATTTAAAGTAAATACCTTCATATTCCAAAACAGCATAATCAAAAACAATCTTGCCTTCTTCCAAATGTTCTTTTTTGATCAGGATTTGATGATTTCTGGAATATGCATCTATAAATTTTTCCTTGAAATTTTCAACTTTTTTCTCATTCAATAATTCTTTGACACCATCATGATGATGAATAATAATTTTACCGGTCTGATGCTTATCATGACTATTTATACAGGCCTTTTTAAATTTATCTTCTTCAAAATAACTGCAATCAACTTCTACAAAATCATCTTCTGTAACAAATATATCAGCAACTATACAGGACGGGTAAGGAACAAGACGACTATCATAAATTTCTTCAACCCATTCATAGAATACATTTGTACTAAATTCCTCCCCATCCATAACAACAGTAGTCTCAAAATCACACTTTTCCCAGTCATATACACAATCACAATAACTCTCAATATTTTCAGCAGCATTACGTTCAAAACCATCGTTCCACACGATAGTGTCATTCTTTTGTTCAGAAGGAGTAATGTCTTTCTTATTAATATATTCTACGGACATAAAGTCACCTCCACTATAAAAAATCCCTACCCATTTACAGACATTTCGTGTTGCTCAGGATGTTCAATATCAAACGGAACCACCAATACCGGTATTTCTGATTCCCGAGCTACACTCAGAGCGGTGTTTTTAAAAATCATCTTATAAAGAAAACCATGAGCATGGTGCCCACATATGATCAAATCAATATCTAATTTTTTAGCTTCCTCCAATATGGTTTCAGCTGTCGCACCTTCAAGCAATATAGCTTCAGCATTAACACTTAATTTTTTAAGCCTTTTTACTTCAGCCAACAAGAGCTTATTTTCTTCTTTGTGATTATTTACCCTATAGTTTCCTATATAGTGAGGACCAAGCTCAAAGCCCACAAAATCTGTATCTGGTTTCGAAACATGTATAAGCCATATTTTTGAGTCGTGCGGTTCTGAAACTTCAAGTGCTTTCTCAATCAACATTTCGAAATTTTCACGAAATTCTATGCCTACTAATATGTTTTTCATAATGATAACCCTCCTTTTTTGATCAGTTAAGCAAAATTTCATTTCAACCCTTTATAATTTACCCTATATTATAATTTTACCACAATATTTACTAAAGCGACGGAAAATTGAACCTTTTGACAGTAAAAATAACTGTCTAAGACAAGGTTACTTTTAAAACAATTATGTTTGAAAATGATATCCTAATATGACAACAGTGTATTACTGTAATATTTTTTTACATATCTGTAACATTAGAGAAAGATTTAGGGTTATAATTAAGGTAAGTGATAAAACACTAAAGGAATTTAAGGAGGATTTTATGAAGTTATTTTTAATGATGGTCATGGTTATTTCACTATTTTGTACAGGTCTTTATTCTTACAATCCTGGTTTTACAGTCAGTAACACTGGTGAACAGAAAGAAATTTCACAGGAAAGGCTTGATGCTTTAAGACAAAGAATTGATCAGAACACTGAACTTAAAACCAGACTTATAGAAAAGTTTGATGCGGATAGTGATGGTGCATTGAGTGATTCGGAATTATCCGGACTACTTTCAAGACGCAAATCTGGTGGTAAAAAGGGTAAAAAATCTGGTGAATCAGGAAACGCTTCGGGAAATAGAGCTGGATTTAAAGTGAGCCGCGAAAAAATGATGGGCAAATTTGATACTGATGGTGATGGCGTAATGAGTGATACTGAAAAAGAAGCAGCCAAAGCAGAAAGAATGGCTCAGAGAAAAGAAAAGATGCAGGACAGGATGACTTCTGATCCTGAATTTAAGGAAAAAATGTTAACTAAATTTGATACTGATGGCAGCGGTGTTATCAGTGATGAAGAAATGAATTCACAAATGTTAAACAGGCTTAAAAAAAGCGAGCCCGGAAATAGAGGTCAAAAAAGAAAAGATAATTTGAGTAAGTATGATATTGATGGTGATGGTGTTTTAAATGAAGCCGAACGTGCTGCAATGCAAGCTGACAGACAGACAGATATTCAAAGTCGTATCGATAGTAATCCTGAAATGAAAGAAAGGATTATGAAAAAATTTGATACCGATGGTGATGGTATTTTAAGCGATTCTGAAAAAGAGGCTATAAAAGAAAGAAGGAAAAACCGCAAAGGTCGCGGTGGTGGAAGAAGACGTAATTCAGGTATGTAACAACTTCCATCTTCAAATAATAATTTCCAACTCGGCAGGAAAGATATTTCAACTAGTAAATATTTCCTGCTGAGTTGAAACAATATCGTCAAGTGGCACCACTAATACTGGGATTTCTGATTCATGGACAACTTCAATAGCAGTGCTTCCAAAGAGCATTTTGTAAAGAAAGCCATGTGTGTGTTGTCCACAAATGATCAAATCAATATTTAACTTTTTTGATTCCTGCAATATGGTTTCCGTTGTTGCCCCTTCAATCAGTAAAGCATGTGCATTGATATTTCTTTTTCGAAGATTACTTGCATGTTCCTGAAGTATTTTATGTTCTTCCCTGAGTTCTTTAGCCCTGTTGTTTCTCACGAACTGAGGGCCAACCTTATAACCCACAAAATCCGGTTCAGGGGCCGCAACATGGAGAATCCACAGCTTTAATTTATCAGATTCTGATACTTCCAGAGCTTTATCAATCAATAAATCAAATTTTTCATGAAATTCAATACCAACCAATATATTTTTCATAATGCCAATCCTCCAAAACGCTTTATTAGAATATTTAAAATGTCTTATATTATAATTTTATCACAATAATTACGATTGTGGTGGAAATTTAGTAAAACTATTTATACTAAAATTATACTATCTCCATTAAATGATGGTATTATAAGCATGAGGGCTGGACATTTGGATAAAAAGAAATTCTATGATTACTTTCGAATTATAATACAGGGAATACCTTTTTTCGGATTGGGTGTTGCTTGTTCAGGATTACTCTTTGGTCTTTTACTAGCCACCGGGGCTTCAACAGCATTTTATTTAACTGCATTTTTTATAGGAATTGCATTTACTATAATAAGTTACAATTTTATATCAACGCCAAAAAAAATGTGGTTTGTGTATCCAATCTGTATATCAACACCAGTGTTTTTAATGTTATTTTTGGGAAATTTCTCTAGTTTGGGAAATCCCCGATTTGCTCTTAAACTTTTGGCAATCATGATATTCGCATTACCAGTTATTGGAGCATTTATTGGGAAAAATTATCTTGCTCCCAAGGATAATCACGAATAGAAATATCATTTAATGCAAATGCATTCTTTCCTAATTTGAGCATAAAGTTCTGATTTTTTTTTTTGAAAACAGTTTGTAATTAATAAATCATATCAACCAAAAATTGGATACATACTCTATATCATGCCGTTGTATATTATCAAAATTTAGTTACTATTTTTATTTATTTATACCTTTATAAATGCTATACTGTATTTTAAAAATAAATTTTGAAAGTTACCTATGTTAAATGCATATTTACAATCATTAATTTTTGATATTAATTCAGATATTGAATCAATCCAGTTTGAAGCATTGAAAACAATATCAATTATCCCTAATTCCGAGTTGCCTAATAAAGAATTTCTTATATTTCATTTATTTAATCATATTATTTATTCAAAAAATGAAGGCGTTAAATATCAATCCAGAGTTGCTTTATGTAAACTTGTTGGTATTAAAGATAAATTTAACGAATGTAGTATTCAAAATATGGATTCAGAAAATTTTGAATATTTTATAAATGACTTATCTCCAAAAAGATTTTTAAGTGTTTTCTTAAACGAAAATTTTTCAGCCTTAAAAACAAAATTTAAAACTGATATTTTTGATTTATTTGTAAAAAAACTAAGGAATTCTGATCATGTAATTTTGGAAATATTTATTATAAAAATCCTTGCTGTTTTACCAGCTTCAAAAAAAACACGGCTTGATATGATAACTCCATTTCTACAAAATGAAAATCCCTTTATTCTGGCAAGTACAATTGAAACACTTGGTAGAATAAAATATATTGAATCAGTTAATAAAATATTGAATTTTATTACAAATGATAATCCTCTTGTAAGTTTAACTGCTTTTAAAGCACTTCAAAATATTAATTCAAAAATAATTTTCACTTGTGTACGCGAGATTGCAGCATCACAGGCTGAACATATTGATGAAAAAATAAAATT
>DAOVTB010000116.1 GCA_030633305.1 Candidatus Muiribacteriota bacterium | reverse complement strand
CATGGTGGAGATATTATCGTGACTAGTCCGAGTGTGTGGTTTGAACTGGGTGGAATTAAAAATGGTAGTTGGCACGGCTCAGGACCAACTGGAAATGTGATTATTAATGCAACCGATTTTACATGTGTAAACGGTGGCTATATTCATATGATTCTACAAGAGTCTACTAGTCATGGAGGGTATGTTGAAGTCAATGCGGATACGATTACTTTTTCTGGTGTAAACGTAATTCAGTATCCAGGTCAGGAATGGGATTATATTCCAAGTGGAATTTATTCATTGGTGACTGGTGGAAATGCTGATTCATATGCAGGTAACATTACCCTTAATACCAGAATATTGAATCTTGTAAATGGTGGCGGAATTATAGGTTCTACACCAGCTGAGGGAAATAGTGCAGATATTACAATCAATGCAACAGAATCGATTAATATGAGCGGCTATACTGTCTTACCAAATGATGTTACTTTTCCCGTTTATGATGTTACAAGTACCATAAGTTCTGCTACTGCAAATATAGGAGATGGGGGAAATATTAAAATAACTACACCATTATTAAATATGGATGATGGTGCAGCAATAATTGCAAGCAGTGGTGCTGTTGAAAAGGTAAAATTTTATTTTCCAGGAACTGAAATAGGAGGTCCTCCAATAACAGGTACTCCAGGAAATGTTGATATTAATGTTGGCGATATCAATTTACTCAATAGTTCCTCGATCTCAACCCAGATTGGAGAGTGGTCTGAAGCTGTACCAGATGGCTTAAATCCATATGGAGAACTGACAATAAATGCTACAGGTTCAATAAAAATTTCAGGTGTAAATAATGATATTGTCTGGCCAGGATATCAAACTGCTTTTGGAATATCAGCTTCAACGGTATCAAATTTAACGAATGCAGATGCAGGAAAATTAACTATTAGAGCAAGTGAATTAATTCTTGAAGATGGGTTGGTTATTGAAACTTTTACTGGTGGACTTGGTAATGCGGGTTTGCTGACTTTGGATATTACAAACGGTATTATTTTAACGGGATTGAATACTTCCATAAATAGTTCTACACAGGGGAATGCACATGCCAGCAATATGACGATTAAATCAAATACTCTCTCATTACTGGATGGTGCAGAAATAACAAGTTCTACTTCAGGAAGTGGGGATGGAGGGGATAAGATCGATATTGATTTAAGTTCATTGATAATTGATGGGGCAGGAAGCAGGATAAGCAATTCTGCCAGTAGTTCTGGAAATGCAGGAAGTATTGAAATTGTCGCAACAAGTGTAGTTCTTTCAAATAGTGGTGGTATAAATACTTCAACAACAGCAGTTGGAAATGCAGGACAAGTTAATATTGACACTTCAACAATTAGTATGAGTAGCAACAGTACAATCAATTCTTCAACAACTGGAGCTGGAAATGCGAATAATGTTGTTATTAAAGGTACTTCTCTTCTGGTTCAGGGCGGAGCAGAAATAACAAGCTCTACTTCCGGATCTGGAGATGGCGGAACGTTGATTGATATTCAATCGAATTCAGTTAATATAACTGGAAATGGAAGTAAAATAAGCAACTCCGCTACAAGTTCTGGCCATGCTGGAAGTATTGAAATAATTTCAACTGATCTCAATCTTGATGATGGTGGTGAAATAAATGCATCAACAACTGCTTCTGGAAATGCTGGTATTGTAAAAATTACTACAACAGATATTAAACTTGATAACAACAGTAAAATCAATTCTTCAACTTCAGGAATAGGAAATGCTGGAAATATCACAATTAAATCAGATGATCTGGAAATCACAGGAAATTCAGAAATAACAAGTTCAACAGCAGGATCTGGTGATGGTGGAGAAAAAATTGAAATTGAATCTGATTCAGTCATAATTTTTGGTAACGGAAGTAGGATAAGTAATTCAGCAAGTGATGCTGGAAGTGCTGGTAGTATAGTAATAAAGAGTTCTGATATTGAAATTAAAAATGGTGGAGAAATTAATGTTTCCACAATATCTGCTGGGAATGCAGGTTCTGTAAGTATAGATTCAACGGATTTGGAGATGAAAGGCGGAACTATTTCAAGTTCAACAACCTCTTCTGGAAATGCCAACTATGTAGATATTAAAACTGTTAATTTTACTGTAGCAGATAGCAGTGGAATAAATGCATCAACAACTGCCTCAGGCAATGCTGGAACAGTAACAATAACAACAGAAGAAATCAGTATTACTAATAACAGTAGTATTAATTCATCTACAGCTGGTGATGGAACTGCTGGAAATATAACAATTATATCAGATAATCTTGATGTGTTAACAAATTCTGAAATTACAAGTTCAACATCTGGAGCAGGTGATGGTGGACAAATGATAGATATTAAATCTGATACTATCACAATATCTGGTAATGGAAGCAGGTTAAGCAATTCAGCAAGTGATGCTGGTAGTGCTGGAAGTATTGCAATTAAAGGAACAGAAGTTAAGATAGAAGATGGTGGAACAATTAATGTCTCAACTTCATCATCAGGAAGTGCTGGTTCTGTGTCTATAGAGTCAACTGATTTTGACATGAATAACGGTACAATAACAAGTTCAACTTCTTCATCAGGAAATGCAAACAGTATAGATATAAAAAGTTCCACATTTGATGTAATTGAAGGTTCAGAAATAATTGCTGAATCATCTGGAAGTGGAAATGGTGGAAACATAACGACTAATTCTGGTACCTTCCTTCTCTCTAATGGGTCAAGAATATCTGCTGAAGGCACAGGAAGTGGTGATGGTGGAAATATTACTATAGTGAGTACGTTGTTTAATATGAAATCCCAGTCAGAGATTTCAGCAACAAGTTTTGGATCAGGAAAAGCAGGTACGATAGATATCACAGCACATGATAGGATAACGATTGAAGACAGCAGTATCATTACAAAAGCAGATAATCTGATCGATGATATTCAAAATGATGGTGGAAATATCAATATTACAACGACTTATATGCTAAAGCTAGTTAACAGTCTAATATCTGGAGAAGTTACTGGTGGAAAAGGTGATGGTGGAAATATCTTTATCGATCCAATCTATGTTGTGCTAATGAATAGTAACATAATTGCAAACGCTTATGGTGGTGCTGGTGGAAATATAACAATCATCAGCCAGATGTTCCTGAATGACGTGACAAGTTTGATCTCCGCATCATCAGAACTTGGTATTGATGGGGAAATCGAAATCACTGCACCTTCGATTGATATTAGCGGATCAATGGCAGCACTTCCAGAGGGAATGGCTGAGATTTCAGGTTTACTTCCCAAGAAATGTTCATCAAGGAAAGATACTGATAAAAGTTCATTTGAAATTAATTCTGGAAATCAGCGGCCTAGTTCACCGGATTTTTTGATGATGACTCCGTAGTATCGGCTCATAAGAAAAAAAGAGAAGACATCGCGCAGAGAACGCTGTGGACGCAGAGAAAGGAAAGTAGGATTTAACATGATAAAACAAGATTAAGAAGAAAAAAATTGGAACCACGAAGAACACGAAAGAAGAAAGAAAACAATAGAGAAAGGGACGGGCATGCCCGCCCCTTTCTCTATTGCCAAATTTAAAGTATTGGAATTTATAATTTCTGACGCGCTAGAAGGGTCAACTATTTTTTTTAAGTAATTATATTTTTACTCCATGTCCTTCGTGCTCTTCGTGGTTAAATCTTTTTCTTTTCTATATAGTTAAACATCTACCAAACAGAAGTATTATATATTTTCAGAATATATATTAGTATAATTTCCAGCCTGAAACTGTAATATCTGTTTTGATTTTAATAGTTTCACCATTTGTCATATTCAGATAAGCATACAACCAGCAATCATGGCCTGTCCAAAGCGAAATTGGAAAACCAAACTTCTTGTTGTATGGAACTGTTCTTTTCCATTTTCCTGCTTTATAAGTTATTGATTTGATTCTGTCCATAAGATGACCAGGACCCGTAACATAAGCATTCCAACCGGTCAGCAGTTTTCCTTCAGTACTATCCAGTTTTCTGCCACTTAATGCATGTAAATAGCAATTTTTCTGGATATTTGCGAGCATCGAAAAATCATAACCATGTTTTCTTAATTTCACATAGTTCCCATCTTTAAGCACTACTGTTGTTACGATTGTAAGACCCTTTCCTGAAGTTTTTGAATCGTTCCCCCAATCTGGATTTTCAATAGATCTAGGTTTATATCCGCCAGGTTTTTTGCTATAACCAAGGGTTATCCATTTCTTGAATCTGGTATTTGAATCACTGGATTTTTTTTCGAATCTATTTCCGGTATATCCATCAGTAATCGTATATTTTACATAATCTATTTCAGATAATTCCTGAGAATTTGCAAAAGTATCCATATTAAGTCTTACTTGCCATAAATGTTTACGGGTTTTTTTATTATAACCCCAATATCTGTTGTTGGTTTCAGTAAAAAAGGAATAATTAGATTTGCTTTTTCCGCATTTGAATCTTACTTTTACAGGATTGGAAACGCCGCCATTATTATAATGAACTTCACAATAAACATAGTTTAAACCAGGATTTATAAAATGACCCTGACCTGAAAAACCATTTTTTCTCGACCAGTTTTTTACACTTGAATCTTTGTTTTGTGTAATCCATTTCACGTATTTGATACTTGACATGGTCTTGCTGTCACCATCCATATATGATTTCCATAACCAGCATGGATTACCTGTTCTTTCCGAAATACCAATATATCGTGCAGGTATTGATTTTATTTTAAGTATACTTTTTGAACTGCTGGCATTAACTTTTTTTGGAATGTCCATTGCTGCATAAGCCACAAATAGGAATTGATTAGAGTATCTACTTGGATCAGGTTCCATCAATTTATAATCGACCCAGCAATATCCGTTTTTTCCCCAGTTTTTACCCCAGGAATTCATGATAAGAAAAGCCTGCATATAATCATCGTATCCAACAACAAGCATAGCGTGTCTTGCATGTTGCATGCTGGCATCCCGAGTTTTCATTCCGTAGTCATGCTGATTTTTTGAATATATTCTGAATTTTCCAGGCATAAAAAGAGAAGTGAGTCTTGCACCGATTACAACAGGATATCCCATTGAAAGCGCACGTTTAATAGCAGTTTTTGAATTCAATTTACCATAGGATGCAATTCTGTATTTCATTGCATGTGAAATGGCATATCTAGATGGCCGTGTCCAATAATCATCAATGTTGATTTTACAATCTGAAAAAGTTGCACAACCATATTTTTTTAATAGATCAAGTGCTGCTCTGATGCTGGAACCATTATCACGTCCGCTGTTTATTGAGTTATAAATAAACATGGGATTAAATTGTCTTGAAGAAGAGTTTGGTTTCCATTGCTGATCTAAAACTTCCTGAAGCCCTTTTAATCCATATCCAGTTGCCCATGCAGTGCATGAACTTCTTTTTCCCTGATTACCAATCGGAGGAAGATAAGCTCGAAGGTCGACTCTTTTCATATTTTCACGTCCAATAGAACGACTTGAAAATAATGATAAATTATTAAGATCTTTTTGATTTGGTAGTTCCAACCGTATTTGTGAATAAGCAATTGAACTGATAAGTATAACTAGAAACAATGTAAATAATGATTTTTTCATCATATTCTCCTTAAAAATAACAATTTATGAATTCAGGATTATATAACAGGAGTATTGAAATTACAAATTCCCACATCTTGTATGAGCTGACTGGAAAATTCCAACCTTCATTTCATAAAAAATGTTGGTAAAAGTTCTTGGAATGGGATGTTGGCAAGTGGCATAAAGTTCTAGAAACAATCAGATAGAAAATGTCCTGTAGTAATTGAAATATCAAAATCTTTTTCAATTGTTTCCAAACTGAGATTATCTAGAAATAAACCGTCTTCATTGATCATTTCAGCAGAAATGATAATTTTTTCATAAGAATTTAGATCTTGTATTTCATTTAATTCTCGGCTGATATCTGAACCAGTAAGAAGTCCACTTACAGTTACTGATTCTCCGAAAAATTGATTCTTTACTGATTTTACATGAAAGTTATCTGGTAATTGTTTCTTTAGATAATTTCCAAATAATGTACCTGTAAGAATTAGATAATTTGATTTTTTATCTATTTTAAAACTATACAGATCATCCATAAATGTTCTGACCATTCCTATTCCATTTTCAATCTGAGGGAAATCGGTATAGTAATCTATTTCAGGAATTTCAGTATCTGTTGAAAGATAGAATTCATCAGAAAGAAAAACTTTATCAGTCTTAAAAGAATTTATATGTTCGATTACTTTAAGTAATTCATTTTTTGAAAATTTGCGAATATCTTTTGTATATATTTCAGGTAAAAAATCAGTAATTCCAACTGGAACAATACCAATGCTGATAATATTTTTTCGTGACAGACAGTATTTGATACTTTTTATTAATTCATCGCCATCATTTATACCTGGACACAAAACAATCTGGACGTGAATTTCAATGTTTTCTTTTTCTAATATATCAATAGTTTCAAGTATTCTGTTATTTTTGTCTCCAAGCAGTTTTTCTCTTATATCCAGAGATACCGTATGAAGTGAAAAATACAAAGGAGATAATCGATAGGATATAATTTTTTTTATGTCTTTTTCAGAAAGGTTGGAGCAGGTAATAAAATTACCATTTAAGAAAGAAAGCCTGTAATCATCATCACGATAGTAAAGACTCTGTCTTAAACCCTTAGGCATTTGTTTTACAAAACAGAAACTACAATCCATACAGCAGGTTTTGAGTTTATCAAAAACAGGGGAATCAAATTCAAGTCCCAGAGGTTCATAGATGTCTTTTTCAATTTCATATTCAATAAGCTCATTTCCAGGAGTTTCAATAACAAGATTTATTTCTTCATTGGCTTCAAGAAACTGGTAATCAAGAATATCATCTAATTGCTGTTCATTTATGCTAATTAATAAACTTCCAGGAAGAATTTCTAATTCTTCCGCTATACTTTCGGGCATGATAGATGTGATTTTTGTTTTTGCATTTTTCATCTTTTACTCTTTTTTTGGACAGGCACGTGAGCCTATACCATTATACAGTTTTTTCGGAATTAACTAAGCTGGTGCTGGGGTCAGGGTGACTTTCATGAACTTGAACATCAAGTTCACAAAAGTCACTTCTTACCCCTTTTATATTAACTATTTTATCCTCTTTTTCTTCGTGTCTTCGTGGTAAAAATCTTTCTTTTTCCTCTGCGTTCTCAACGTACTCTGCGCGAGAATCTTCTTTTTTTATTTGTAATTTCCATTATATTCTTCTGTTGGATATTTTTTCTTATTTTTTTCAATTTTATCAATAACTTCTTTGCTTATATCAATATCCATGACTCTGGCCATCCTTAAAGCATAATTTATAACATCGGCAAGTTCTTCACCGACATGTTCCTTTATAGCGGGATCATTTTTTACTTCGTTTGATTCTTCGATTGTAAGCCATTGAAAAATTTCCATAAGTTCTGCAGCTTCTATAGAAATACTCATTGCAAGATTTTTTGGTGAATGATAGCTTTCCCAGTTTCGTTCGCGTACAAATTCATCGATAAGGTTATGTAAATTTTTTATTTCTGACATTTTTTCCTGCCTTTTTTAATTTGGAATATTATACCATTATCTCATACAAAATGCAGATGTAATATAGTACGAAATAGCTGATACCTTATAAATGTATGTGGTAAAATAGATTTAGTAAAGTCTTTGGAGTAAATATGTTTTCTTATGCAGATCAGTATGAATGTTCTGAATGCGGTAAAATGGTTGATGAAGAAGCCAGTCGATGCCCTTATTGTAATGAAAAATTCAGTGAAAATGATCTGGATGTTTTTGACTCAGAATCTTTGATTGAAGAAGAAACGGATGAAGATTTTGAGTATTCTGAATTCAAATTCGGTGAAATGCTGAATCAGGGTGATAAATTGATGCATAAAAATATTGGTTTTTATGAATGCGTTATGTTTTTGATTACAATGTCCTTCATGAGTGGTGTATTATTGGATCCTCTTCAATGGATTTACTGGATTGGTTACGGAGTTTTTGGACATCTTCTAATAATGAAAGTCAGCAATTCCAGAAAAACCAGGTTCTATCTGTACTGCATTTTATTATTCATAGTTATTTATCTATACTTGATTAATCATTGGGAATATGATGTTTTGCCAAAGGTTTTAAACAACTGAAATTGTCCATGTGTTATAATATTGATTAACGTAAAGGTTTAGAAAATTAAAGGTGATTTGATATGGATTTAAAACTGGCAGTATTGATTGATGGAGATAATATACCATCTGCTTATGTAAAAGAGATGATGGAAGAAATTGCAAAATATGGAAATCCGACGATAAAGAGAATTTATGGAGACTGGACAAAGCCTCATCTTTCAAAATGGAAAAATATTCTTTTGCAAAATGCGATTACACCAATCCAGCAATATGGATATACAACTGGGAAAAATGCGACTGATTCTGCAATGATAATTGATGCAATGGATATTCTGTATTCAGAAAAAGTCAATGGTTTCTGTTTGGTTTCAAGTGACAGTGATTTTACTCGTTTAGCCACAAGACTCAGGGAAGCTGGCATGACTGTTTTTGGGATTGGTGAGAAAAAAACTCCAAATCCATTCATAGTTGCATGTGATAAATTCATTTATATTGAAATCCTGAAGAAACAATCAGATGAAAATGAAGCAGAATCTACGGGGAAAAAATCTTCTGAAAAAACAAGTGTTGATAAAATAACTCCAAAGGTTATAAATCTCATTTCTACTACAATATCAGATCTTGCAGATGATGATGGCTGGGCTTTTCTTGGAGATGTTGGAAGTCTTTTGCTTAAAAAACAGCCAAATTTTGATTCTCGAAATTTTGGATTTCAGAAACTTACTCCGTTGATCAAATCGATCAAACGATTTGAAATTGATGGGCGTATAAGCTCGCGGGGGAAATTCAAATTGATCTACGTGAGAATTAAAGAAAAACGGACAAAAAAAATATAAATTAAGAAGAATCTTCTACGGATATCAAACACTTTACTTACCTGGAATACAAGTGGTAAAATACATAAAAATAAATTTTTATAGAAAGGTTGTATTAAAATGAATATAAATAAACTTTCCAGTACATTAGCAATAGTTTTAATTTTCTTTTTTTTATTTGTGGCTTTAACTCCACTTTATTCTGATACAAGTCCAGGTAAAACTTCACTTGAGTCAAAGAAATTTATACGTCTTCTGGATGAAAAAACATCTACCCGGGAAATTCTAGGTGAAATAACTTTGCTAAATAGTGGAGAAAGATCATTTCAAAAAAGAATGGAAATTATCAAACGAGCGCAGAAAAACATAAATGTCATGACTTTCATCCTTTATAATGGTGATATAGGATCACGTTTCTGTATTGTACTTATGAAAAAAGCCAGGTTAGGTATAGAAGTCAATTTTATACTTGATGGAATGAATGTTGTAACCCAGAAAGTATTACAGAAAATCGATATTACACCATTGTTGAAGAAAATGAAAGAATCTGGAATCAATGTTTATCAAGTTGATCGGCCATGGAAAAAACCATGGATGCTTAATAAACGTTCTCATGAAAAACTAATGATCGTTGATGGCCTGTATGGAATAACAGGTGGAATGAATATTACCGATGAATATCTTCGTGGTGGATTACATCCTGAAGCCTGGAGGGATACTGATATTTATGTCGAGGGTCCGGCAGTATCTGAAATGCAGGATGCATTCATAAAAAACCTACTTTATGTACGGAAAAAAGCTAAATATAAAGATGTAGATAAGGAATTAAAAAAGTTTAAAGAACTTCCCGGACTGACCAGTGCACAGCGAAAACAAGAATACTGGAGTCAGTTTTTTCCGCCAAATGATAAACTGGTAGATGCAAAAGTTCGTTTTGTACATAGTCTTCCGCGTAACAACCAAAGACGGATAAAGGATTATTACCTTGCAACTTTAAAAAATGCAGAACGTTATGTTTGGTTAGAAACTCCTTATTTCATACCGGATGATGAAATTATTGAAGCATTGATTGAAGCTGCATCAAGAGGAATAGACGTACGCATTCTTACCAATTCTCCGCAATCAAACGATATGGGAAAAAATATAGCCTGGGGTCAACGATATTATTATAAGGAATTGATTTCAAATTCAGTTAAAATCTATGAATGGCAAGGTCCAACCCTGCATTCAAAAGTTTTAGCCGCCGACAGTGCAATCGCAAGTGTTGGTTCTTTTAACCTGGACAGGCGTTCGATGAATCTTAATGCAGAAGAAATTGTAATTGTGAGAAATCGAAAATTTGCAGCCTCCATGACTTCAATGATAGGAAATGATTTTCAACGATGTTCCATGATTACTTTGGAAGATATCAAAGTATGGAATAAAGATTTGAAAAATCGTCTTAGAATGAAGGCTGTACACATTTTCGCCCCACTTCTTTAGAGTAAATCTGGCAATGATATAATAGGAATGATATTAAAACTATTTCTGAAAGGAATTTTATAGTGAAAACAATTAATGAAAAAATAAAAAGTCTTTTAAATGATCGGATTTTGATATTAGATGGTGCCATGGGAACCATGATACAGACTAAGGGTCTTACTGAAGAAGATTTTCGAGGTAAGGAATTTATTGAACACGATATTCCGCTAAAAGGGAATAATGATATTTTGAATCTTACCCGTCCTGATGTGATAATCGATATTCATAAATCTTTTCTTGAAGCTGGTGCAGATATAATTGAAACTAATACATTCAATTCAACTTCTGTTTCACAGGCAGACTATAAAATGGAGAAAGAAGTATACAGATTGAATTTTGAAGGTGCCAGAATTGCTAAAGAAGCTGCAAATTCATATGATTCACCTGAAAAACCACGATTTGTTACAGGTATTCTTGGACCCACGAGTAAAACATTGTCCATGCCAGTTAAAATGGACGATCCTTCTTTTCGTGATCTTGGATTTGATGAATTGGTACTGGATTATTCTGAAGCGCTTCGTGGTCTTATTGATGGCGGCGCAGATTTGATCATGATTGAAACTATATTTGATACATTGAATGCAAAAGCTGCCGTATACGCAGTGAAAGAATATGAAGACTTAAATGGAATCAAGATTCCATTGATGATTTCGGGAACTATTACAGATGCCAGTGGAAGGACATTGACAGGTCAGACTCCAGAGGCTTTTTACTGTTCACTCGCCCATGCTGCACCAATTTCTATTGGATTTAACTGTGCCCTTGGACCAAAACAAATGCTCCCACATCTTGAAGCGATAACATCAATTGCAGATTGTGCATTGAGTACTCATCCAAATGCAGGCTTACCAAATGAATTTGGTGAATATGATGAGACTCCGGAAAACATAGCTGATCAGGTATGTAAATTTGCTGAAAAAGGATTGATCAATATTGCAGGTGGATGCTGTGGCACAACACCTGCTCATATAAAGGTTATTGCAGAAAAACTAAAAGGAAAAACACCTAGAAAAATATCAAACCCTGAACAGTTTTCTTTTTTTTCAGGTCTCGAACCATTTTATATTAAAGCGGATTCACTTTTTGTAAATGTCGGGGAAAGAACAAATGTTGCTGGTTCCCGCCGATTTTTAAAACTGATAAAAAAAGGGAATTATGTCAAAGCAATTGATATTGCGAGGAATCAGGTTGATAATGGTGCTCAGATAATAGATATCAATATGGATGAAGCGCTTCTGGATTCAGTCAAGGAAATGACAACATTTCTGCGTATACTTGCATCCGAACCGGAGATATCACGTATTCCTTTCATGGTTGATTCTTCAAAATGGGAAGTTATTCTTGAAGCATTAAAAAATATTCAAGGAAAAGCTATTGTTAATTCCATAAGTCTTAAAGAAGGGGAAGAAGAATTTATTAAAAAAGCGACTGTTATTTCAAGATTTGGTGCTGGAATAGTCGTTATGGCATTTGATGAACAGGGCCAGGCAGACAGTTATGAAAGAAAAGTTGCGATTTGTAAACGAGCATATACATTATTGACTGAAAAGGCAGGTATAAAGGCTGAAGACATAATTTTTGATCCCAACATTTTTGCTATAGGGACTGGAATAAGTGAACATGATAATTATGCAGTTGATTATTTCAAAGCCTCAAAAGAGATAAAAAGGATGTTTCCAGGGGTTCATGTAAGCGGCGGCCTTAGTAATGTTTCATTTTCATTCAGAGGGAATACGCCAATGAGAGAAGCAATCCATTCTGTTTTTCTATATCATGCAATCAAATCTGGAATGGACATGGGAATAGTTAATCCGACTCAGCTTGAAGTATATGATGAAATTGCTCCTGAATTACTTGAAAGGCTTGAAGATCTTGTATTAAACAGACGAGAAGATGCAACAGAAAGGATTATTGAAGTAGCTGACAGATTTGAAGGAAAGAAAAAGGAATCGACTGCTACGGAAGAATGGAGAAAAACGAGTATCAGTAAAAGAATTGAACATAGCCTTGTAAAAGGGATATCGACTTGGTTGGAAGCTGATATGGAAGAATCCAGAACAGAATATGGAAAAGTAATTGATATTATTGAAGGACCATTACTTGGAGGGATGAATAAAGTTGGAGAATTGTTTGGTGCAGGAAAGATGTTTCTTCCACAGGTTGTAAAGAGCGCCAGGACAATGAAAACAGCGGTATCATATATTCTTCCGTATCTTGACGATTCAGAAAGTAATGATATAAAGAAAACTACAGCAGGAACCATTTTGATTGCAACTGTTAAAGGTGATGTCCACGATATTGGAAAAAATATTGTATCAGTTGTCCTGGGTTGCAATAATTACAATATAATCGATCTGGGAGTAATGATATCTAATGAAAAGATTATAGATGCTGCTATTGAAAATGATGCTGATATCATTGGATTAAGTGGTTTGATAACTCCATCTCTTGAGGAAATGTCTGAATTTGCAAAAAAGATGGAAGAAAAGGGATTAACCATTCCAGTTATGGTTGGTGGTGCAACGACATCAGCTATTCATACGGCTTTAAAGATTGCTCCTAACTATTCTGGTGTAATTATTCATGTAAAAGATGCTTCACTGGCTGTGAATGTTGCCAGAAAACTGATGAATAAAAATACCAGAAATGACTATATTGCTGAAATAAAAAGCGAACAGGAAATATTGAGAAATCAGAGAAGCCAGGCATACAAGGATATTACTTATGTTGATTTTGAGAAAGCACGTAGTTTGAGCTTTAAACCGGATTTTAAGGGATATACACCTGCTAGACCAACATTTATTGGACATAAGGGAATTGAAGTAGAAATTGAGACATTAATTAAGTATATAGATTGGAATTTCTTTTTTAAAGCCTGGGAATTAAAAGGTACATATCCAGAAATTCTGGAACATCCAGAGTATGGTTCTGAAGCAAAAGAACTTATTGAAAATGCTGAAAAAATGTTAAGACAACTTTCTGGAAGTGGAAGGTTAAAACCAAAAGGAGCAGTTTGTTTTTATCCAGCGTCTTCTGCTTCTGGTGTTATAAATGTTTTTGAGAATGAGAAGAAAAAGAAAGTATTGTGTACTATAAATACTTTACGTCAACAGAGATATTCTGAAAGTAAAAAGGAATATCTATCGCTTTCTGATTTTATTGCAAATGGGGAATCTGGAATAATGGATTATATTGGTGGTTTTTCAGTAACATCAGGCTTGGCTACTAATGAAATCAGTGATGAATATAAAAAGAATAATGACGAATATAATGCAATAATGGTCAAGATTCTGGCAGATAGACTTGCAGAGGCATTTGCAGAATATCTCCATGAATATGTCAGAACAGAACTATGGGGATGTTCTAAGGATGAAAAATTTGAAGCAAAAGATCTTTTTAAACTTAAATATAAGGGAATCAGGCCCGCTCCAGGATATCCTCCGTGTCCAGATCATACAAAAAAGCAGATGCTATTTAAACTTCTTAATGCAAAAGAGCATACTGGAATAAAATTGACAGAATCATTCATGATGAAACCTGTTGCATCAGTCTGTGGTTATT